>NZ_JAHGAH010000040.1:0-22419 GCF_030248475.1 Vibrio sp. D173a | reverse complement strand
AATTACGCAACAAAGCCGGTATTGATGGCCTAGAAGGTTCGAACGACGTTTCCATTTGTTAGTTCTTGGAATTTCAAAGCCTCCTCTGGACATCGTGATTATGTCAACTATTATTTTTTTGAGCATTACTTATTGATCATTCAAAGTAATTTTTTCGTAACCAACTTTGAGAAGCGAGATAGTTTTAAACGTGTGGTCCTCGCAAAACCAACTGCAACAAGTGAGACTATTATGGAAAATCTGGTTAAAAATTTTATACCGCTCCTTAAATGGAATCGTCAGCATAACTTGCACTTCAAGATACCACTAGTCGCATCCGCTACAGTTTTCCCAAATGCAGCAAATGCGGCAGCCAATTTGCAACCAAATGACTTTGTTGGTATTTCATTCTGGTTAATCTCGATGGCCTTGATGGCTTCAACTGTCTTCTTCTTGTGGGAAACGCAGGGAGTAACAGCGAAGTGGAAGACGTCATTGACCGTTTCTGCATTGGTCACTTTGATAGCAGCAGTTCATTATTTCTACATGAGAGATGTTTGGGTCGCCACAGGCGAAACTCCAACGGTCTACCGCTATATCGATTGGCTACTTACCGTCCCACTGCTGATGATTGAGTTTTACCTTATACTTCGTGCCATTGGTGCAGCCTCTGCTGGTATATTCTGGCGCCTTCTTGTCGGTACTCTGATTATGCTAATTGCAGGCTTTTTGGGTGAAGTCGGTTATATCAGCGTTACAGTGGGCTTCGTCATCGGCATGCTGGGGTGGTTCTACATCCTGTACGAAATATTCCTCGGTGAAGCAGGCAAAGCAGCGAAGCACCAAGCTAGCGATTCAGTGAAATTTGCTTACAATCTTATGCGTTGGATCGTGACTGTTGGTTGGGCGATTTATCCTCTCGGTTATGTTTTGGGGTACATGATGGGAGCGGTTGATGACGCTTCTCTGAACTTAGTTTACAACCTAGCCGACGTGGTGAATAAAATAGCGTTTGGCCTGTTAATTTGGTACGCGGCGACCTCGGAAAGTTAGGACGCCAAGGGATAAGACTCGAGATTGATACCCATACGATCGGGGAGCTTTGCTCCCTGGTCCTCACCTGCAATTACTTTAACGACTAGAAGGGTGTTGACAATGAACAGTTCTTCTCGAAGTGAAGCCAGTCAAAAAAGGATTACCTACCAAGATTGCGAGGAATTCCTATTGTCCGTCGTATCTGGCAACCAACCCGCTCATTATCATTTAATGACAGGTGGAAGTCGTATTAGAATGCGCGTCTGCTTGGATATGTCATTGTGTCTGGGACTCAATGACGAAGACGCCATGAGATTAGCCTCCGCCGTTGAGTTGTTGCACAACGCTTCGCTCATACACGATGACATACAAGATGGTGATTCGTTGAGGCGTGGCCAGAGTGCTGTTTGGGTTAAATTCGGGACCAATGTGGCCATATGTACCGGAGATTATCTGATAGCGAGAGCATTCGGTATTCTGGCTAATATTTCTTCCCCGAACGTTTTGCCGCAGCTCCTCGAGGCTACACAAAATGCCGTTTCGGTCACGGTAGAAGGGCAAAATGCCGACCTGACGGCGAAAGAACACATAAGTCCCCAAAACTACGAATCCATTGCTGAAAAAAAGGCAGGTCCGCTACTCGCTCTGTCGCTTGAATTACCATTAATCAGCAGTGGCAGGTTGAGTGAAATTCCAACAGCTAGGCATGCGGCATCCAGTCTGGCAATCGCATATCAAATATTAGATGACATCAAAGACAGTGTTGAAGATGCTACACGAGGTAGTCCAAACCTTTTGAATTTAAATCTGTTAGACAGAAAGCCAGAAGATGCCATCAAGCTCACTCAAGCTCGGGCTGTTTATTTAATCAAAAGCTGTGAACGTGATTTGTTATTGATGCCGACTGTGCACAGCGAGAGCCTGCAAGGCGTGATACGAAAACTACTTTTCTTGGCTCAGGGGAAGCAATGTGGTGGCTCATAATCATTCCGAAGTCTCAGGTAGAGCGATAGTCATTGGTGCAGGCTTTGGCGGTATTGCATCTGCGCTAAGACTTTGCGCTAAAGGTTACAGCGTAACTCTGGTAGACAAAGGGGATCAACTGGGCGGGCGTGCCAGGGTGTTCGAACGCAACGGTTTCATTTTTGATGCAGGTCCAACCGTCATCACGGCTCCTTTTTTAATTGATGAACTGTTTGCCCTGTTCGGTAAAGAGACTAGCCAGTATGTTTCAATTGTACCAGTGACACCTTGGTACCGCTTTTATTTCCACGATAATACGACATTCGATTATGGGGGCACTCTTGAAGCCACGTTGGAAGAGATAAAAAAAATCTCTCCAAATGATGCAATCGGTTACCAAAATCTTTTAGCTACCTCCGAATCTATTTTCGACATTGGCTTTACACAGCTCTCGGATGAGCCTTTTCACAATCCACTATCAATGATTAGGCAAGTACCTAACCTGATTCGTTTGGGGTGTTACAAAACAGTGTGGCAATTGGTTTGTGAGCATTTAGAGCACGAGAAATTAAGACAAGCATTTTCTATACAGCCCTTGCTTGTTGGCGGAAACCCCTTCGACACGACAAGTATTTATAACCTCATTCACTTCCTAGAATTAAAATGGGGAGTGCACTTTGCCATCGGTGGGATGGGCGCATTAGTGAACGGCCTGAAAAAACTCATGCTCGAAAACGGTATAGATATTCAATTAAATACTGAAGTGAAAAGTGTTGTTTCTAAAAATGGAAAAGTGTCCGGGATCGAGACATCTAATGGTGATCTCATGGACTGCGACGTGGTAGTTTCGAATGCTGATCCAGCCTTTTTATACCGAAAGATGATTGCGAAGAAGGACCAAACCCTGTCGGCCAGACTCAAGTCACGCCATGCCAAGTTCTCGATGGGGCTTTTTGTGCTGTATTTCGGGACGACACAAAAGTACGAGGACGTCGCTCACCACACTATATGGTTAGGGAAGCGTTATGAAAGCTTACTCAATGACATTTTTCACGATAAAGTGTTAGCTGATGATTTTTCTCTTTATGTCCATAGACCAACCGCGACAGACCCCAATATGGCTCCAGAGGGATGCGATAGTTTCTACGTGCTTGCTCCAGTACCTAACCTAGAGTCCAATGTTGATTGGGAAACGGTAAAAAATAAGTACAGCGATAAGATCGTAAACGCACTCAGTGAAACTCTATTGCCAGGTCTTAGCGATTGTATTGTTGAACAATTTTGTATGACACCTAGTGACTTTCAGTGCGATTACAACAGCATAAATGGAACGGGATTCTCTATAGCGCCCACCCTAACACAATCGGCTTACTTTAGATTTCATAACCGAGGAGAAGGGCTAAAAAATCTGTTTGTCGTTGGTGCGGGCAGCCATCCAGGAGCCGGTCTCCCTGGTGTTCTTTGTTCCGCAAAAGTGTTGGATAAAATTGTCCCTGAAGTTACGGGAGACCATGCTAGAGGGCGTTCGAGCGGCACCCTTTTGACAAATAGTGACACTCGAAACCGCGTATGAATTTGTCTAGTCGTTTGTCTGGAGATAACCATGGAAAATACGGCTCTTAAGTGTTTGTCGAATCATGGCAAAACGTGGAGATTTGCCAGTTTTTTGCTCAGTAAACAACAGGTGGAGCAAGCCGCTAGGCTGTACTACTTTTGCCGTTGTATTGATGATATTGCCGACAGTACAGCTAATAAACAGCTAGCTTTCGAAAGTTTGGAGGAAGTACAGCGACAGCTGTCGTTGGGAAAGTCTGATGAGCCGTTTGTCGACGATTTCCTCCAGCTCTCATCTCAACTCGATATCCCGGTTATGCACGCTTTTACTTTGGTGAGAGGCGTGCAAAGTGACATTGACTCGGTGCTGATCCAAAGTGAATGCGAATTGATCCAATATGCTTACCGAGTTGCTGGCGTGGTAGGGTTAATGATGTGCCCGATTTTAAAAGCGGATAATAAAGGGATGCCTTACGCCATTGATCTGGGGATAGCATTACAACTCACAAACATTGCCAGAGACGTCCTTGAAGATGCTGAAATGGGGCGTCGGTATTTACCTTATCAGTGGTGTCCGATTGCACCTGAAGACATTGCCTCGGATGAGGGGGAATCTGTGAGAACCACAGTAAGTGATGCGATAGTGAGACTGTTGACGCTTGCAGACCAATACTACACTAGTGCTCGTCAAGGGTATCAATTCCTCCCACCACCAAGTCGTCGTGCAATCATTGTTGCGGAGTCTGTATACCGGCAAATTGGAGTCAAACTTAGAAAAAGGGGCTTGCAGTACTGGAAAGGCCGAACAGTAGTAACGCCGTTTTCCAAAGTTGCCGTTGCTATGTCCGCTCTATCAACCAGTGCTCTCGAAGCGACTGAAGGACATGATACTTGCCTTCACCAGCCTTTGGTTCTTTTAAGCGAATACAAAAAGTTTAGGAGTGAATTTGATGGTAACACTTAAAGCTGACGTTGTTATGCTTGGTATCGGGTTATCAACATGTTCACTTGCAATGGCGCTCCTAAAAAAAGGATATCGTGGTCACATTGTGATGCTAGAAAAGGAAAGAGACGTCGATAACAACAAGACATGGTGTTTTTGGGAGGGTGAATACATCCCAATGTACCTTCGTCCTATCGTCAGCAAAACTTGGGCTTCTTGGAAAATCGCAGACACGATACATACTGTAACAACCGGGGACCAGGGGTACTCTTGCATCAAGGCCATTGACTTTTTTTCTCATTGTCTTAAAACATTTAAGGCCGCTAGTAACGTAACTTTGGTGTTCGGAGCTGATGTCACAAATACAGGACATAACGATCGATGCGTGACGGCTTGTTATGACAGATATTTAGTTGAGGCAACAATTGGTTTTGATAGCCGCCATCAAATGCCTTCTGAAAGTACGCCCGATGGTATGCTTCAATGTTTTTCAGGCGCTTGGGTTAGTAGCTCTAGCCCGCTCTTTTCTGATAATGTTGCTGATTTGATGGTTGATATGAAAACGATAGATCAGGGGATAGAGTTTATTTATGTCCTGCCTTTTGATGTGAATTATGCATTGATCGAAGTAACGCAGTTTTCCTCTCAATTACCGTCTAAGACGCGCTTGGAGGAAAAGGTTCTATCAATTGTCGGTAACATGGGATTGATGAAAGAAGACATTGTCTCGTGGGAGCATGGTGTGCTTCCGATGGCAACTGAGAATATTGCGCTTTCTACTTCACAGCATGGCAAACCTCCTGGTAACTCAGGTTGGCAATCCATTGGGATCCGCGGGCACAACATACGAGCAGCAACAGGCTACGCCTTCATTTCAATACAACGTGCCAGTGAACACTTTTCCCAACAAATAATAAAAGGTGGCGTAGTCACACCTTTCAAATCACCAAGGCGATACCACTGGCTTGATAAAGTTTTTTTGAAAGTACTGCGTAACCGACCGGATATGGCTGTAGAGATATTTAGCCGTATGGCGAGAGGTACTTCGCCCGAGCAATTTTCAAGGTTTATGACAGAGCGTGCCACGGTTGCCGATATTGTCAGTGTCATAAATTCTATGCCTAAGTGCTTGTTTTTGAGTGCCGCTATCGGAATGATGAGATGATATCTTACGAAAAACCATCTGCTACTCAATTGGGAGCGGTTTATTCAGGTGCTGCCATCTTATCTGGGCTTTTTTCCGAATTTACGTTTAGTGACCTCACCCCCCTCATTGCCATTCTGGTATTTGGCTTGCCCCATGGTGCGTTAGATATCATCATGTTGAACAAGCTAACGGTAGAGAAGCGTTCTTCGCAAGTAACTTTAGCGACGGCATGTATTGCCTATTTTTTGGTAGTAGTGTGCTGCCTGTTCACTTGGTTGTGGCTTCCAACTTTTTGCCTTTGTTTGTTTTTGGCGTTAGCTGCCTACCACTTCGGTTGCGACTGGACGAACATAGCACCAAAGAGATGGCGACTGGTGGGAATTATCGTTTTAGCAATGCCTGCGTTATTCCAACCTAACTCCGTTGCCATGTATTTCAGTGCACTTGGCGTTCCTCACGATGCGACTCGCAATATTGTCTTAACGATGTCAATTTTGGGGCTGCTGAGTTTAACTGCTTTACTCATTGATTTCCGCCAAATATCTTTAGAACTTATAACATGGTTGGTTGTTTTGAGTTTAACGAGTTATGCACTACCAGTTCTGTACTATTTCTGCGTTTATTTTTGTGGGTTGCACGGGCCACTCCATACTCTTGATATCAAGAGGAGATACAGGCTATCTTGGTATTTTTTAGTCAAGGCATCTGCAATTCCTATGGTTAGCGCAGCTATTATCGCTGTGTGCTTTTTTTTCTTCTTGCCAAACGATTTTGATGGTAACAAGTGGTTACCCACAGTGTTTGTCGTTTTGTTCGCGTTAACAGTGCCACACCTGATACTTACGATTGTCCATGATCATCGAGAGAAAAGTGCCTCAGATTAATCGGTGCGTAGTACTGATTGTATGCATCTTAGTCGGTTGGTTATTGCACGAGATACATCAAATTTGATGTTAAACGACGATGATAGATGGCTTGCGTAGTTTGGGACATTACCTTAAATGACAATTCCCGCGAGCTCAAAGCGTGCCATTAATGGCTTGCTCTCTTGCTGATACCAGATTGCCGGCATGTTGGGTTTAAGCCGGGCTTTTTCTTGTTTACTGATCACAACATAGCGCAAAAACGTGTCGAGTGTGCTCGTCATCATTTCAAAGCTCATGTCGCCATCTTTACTGATGGTTTTTAATAGTCCAACGACCGTATCTTCTGGTATCAGCGGTTCGATAACCGCATGTTTGCGCTCGCTAATCGTCTTAGAATAGGGCAGTAAAGCACGGGCTGTTTCCCAACACACTTTATTGGTTTTACTGACGAGGTCGTGTTTGTAGCAGTAATAGCTAAACAAAAAGCGTGAGAGGTTTTGCCAGCGCTCAGCTTGGACTTCTAACCAAAGGTGTTGCAGCTCGATATCAGCGTCAGTCATGGGAATGAATCATAAGTGGGAAAGAGAGAGGTAGTGTAACTTGGTTTGAGGGCAACACCAAAAAGACCGCAGGAATAAAATAGAAAGACGCCCTACACAAGTCTGAGCTTAGGTAGGGCGTTAACGTTAAATGATCATGCTACGAACATTTTTACGAGTTAGAACTGACCGAGATATTGCCAATCAGCGTTATTTGGATTTTCCTCTGTTGGCCAAGGGAAGTACCAGTATTTGCCGTCAATGAGGCGGTAGTAATGAAAACCACCACGGAAGTGATACACGTAAATATCGTTTATCGTTCCCGTGTTGTTGTTCTCACCCCAAATTCCCATGCGATCTTGCTTGTGCCACGTTAAGATTTCGGCTTCAAACTTAGCTAGGTCACTGTTGAGCTCAGCAATGTACTGTTCAATATACGTATCGCTACCAATAAAGCGCCAATCAGCGTTAGAGGTGTTCTGAGCTGGCAACGCGCTGTTCACTCCCGGACGTTTTTGCATAAAGTAACGGCGCTCACCGTTTTCATCGGTATCAATGAAAATAGCGTTCTCAGATTGTCCCCATGTCGTTGAACTCGCTTGTTCCCAAGTTAGCAATTGAGGTTGATTGAAGTAGCTGGCAACACGCTGTACATTGTCGATGTTACTACGATCGACTTTCAGTGGGTTAAAACCAAACTGGACATGGTTTTCCGCTGAACCTAGGTATTTCCAGCCTTCATTGTCTGCTTGGTTGGTTGGGAAATCCGCCGCAGAGATGTCACGCATTAGGAAGTAATCGCGAGTGCCGGTGACTGGGTTAGGGTACACGTAAAGTGCACCAGCGCGGCGTTCTGCGCTTGTCTCACCATTGTTCAGCACACCCGATCCATAGTTGTCTGCTACGAACTTGTCGAAATCAGCCACAAAGCCAAAGTCGATGCGGTTTAACGCTGCGTTGTCGGCAAACATTATTTGTTCATCAACGTATTGTTTGTAGCCATGCTCTTGACCAACAAAGATAGGACCAACAAGCTTATCGAACGCTGGGTTTTTGATCAGGGATCAAGCTATCGAGCACTTGCTCACCATTCACGTCAGTACAACTTAAGGTGACACGAGTCGGCAGTGGCAATTGCTCTAGGTTAAAGTGGAACTTATTGCTTTGTGAGTCGTTTAATCGGCTACTTGCAACCGCAATGTTTTGTACTGACCCATCTTGGCGCTCCACCGTAACTGCACAGCTACGTTGAGAGACCATACTTGGCTGATACATTCCACCTTGATGTCGCGCGTAACGCCAATCTGCACCGTTGTTGTGTTTCACGCCGCTAAACTGTTGGCAATGGGAAGAGGTAAAGTAGCCCGCACCATCATGGCTCGTGCCAGATTTATCAAGCACGCAAAGTGGCACTTCGCCAATTTCGGTTTTCGGCATGTAAGTCACAGTACCTTCACCGTATTTAGACAGCAATGAGTAGTCATGATCTTGAGATATCATGCGCTCACGCTGACCATTGATGTTCCAGTACATGTCTTCGCTGCCTTCACAACGCGCCATATCCGTACTGACTGTACCGACGAAGTTTGCACTTTCGCCGTTGCTTGCCGTGTAGGTGAACTGACAAATACGAGCTTGCTGATTGTTGACCTTCATCGTCTGCCACAAATCTTGTTGAATTTGCTCGTCAGACAAAGAAGACACCGCTTGCCAGCCTTCCGGATGATAAGTTACGTCTGGTGAAGAGGGCAGCTCAAACACGTTGCCGTAGTTGGAGTAAATTAGCGGGTAAACTTGGCTTGCAAGTTCGTTACGCGGATCGTAAATGCCCAACATGGTGACAACAGGCACGCCTGCCGCACTAGGTACTGGCGTGTCGTTTTGTGCTTCTTCGTAACTTTGGCTTTCTTGATTCCAACGAACATAGCCAGTCGAGCTGTTTAAATCAACGTTAAAGCCGTTATTGAGCCAAGTTTGTACACGGCGAGACTGAGAAGGGTGCTCTAACGTGTAATGACTAATGGTGCCTAATAGTGCGGCTTCGCCACCGGCTTGTGCGTCACGCATAAAGCGGAATTCACCCGCAAATGGTGGTACCACTTCACCACCCACATCGTTAGTCGTGGCTTCACCTGTCCAGTGTAAGTTACCAATAAAGCGGCGATGCAGAGCATCCCAACCCCAGCCAGATTCCAAATCGTGCGTAGAAGCATACCAAGGGTAGTGACCAAGACCGTAGTTATGTCCCAGCTCGTGCGACCATTCGTTACCAGTTGTCGCCGTTAATGTCACGATGCCACCGCCGCCACTGCCGCCATGATCAATAATGCCATTGGTGTACACGCCGCGGTTGGTGTGCGCAGTAATGTGATTGAAGCGTTTATTGTAAGCTTGCGAATAGCCAGCACTATCGACAATGCCGACGTTCGCATTATTCACACCTGTAGATACCAGTGCTTTACCAATGGCTTCACGCATGTCGCCGCCGTGCCAGCCACCTTCACCATCGGAGCTTGTGGTGTAAACCTTACCGTTTGGCAGCGTTACTTTTGGGAAGTAAGCGGCTGTGTAATCCGCCATCACCAGTTTAGATGCTGGGATTTTCTGGAAGTAATCGGCGCTGAGTTTTGCCATGTTTTTGATCATGGTGTTGCCATGACGCGGCGCCGTGAGCATACCCATGTCGATGTTTTGAATGATAAGCTCCGGCGCGCCGCCAAATACAAGTTCATTAGCAGCTAAATCGCCTTGTCGATCGGTGTTATCGGTTAAGCGCAGTGACAAGCCTGGCTTCATCCAATCCCATTGCAGCGGCAGTGCCCACGCGTGATGGGAGAATATCACTTTAGAACGTCCATTATCTGGCTGATCAGAAGCCGCAAGCGCGCTTGGTGGCAGCATTGGGAGGCGAGTGATGACAGTGCCTTCAAAGCTCACTTCTACCCAAACTTGTTGAACGGTTTTGTCTTCTTGCGTGAATAGGAGCAAGGCTTCACGGTCGATCACCAAGTCAGGGAACAGGTTCACATCGTTTTGATTTGGGCCAGTAGTGGTATGGGTTTGAGCAAAATGGATAGAACCAGTCAAATCACCATTCAAGTGATTTACTAGCGCCAATTCGTCCGCGTAGCCAAGGCGTGCGGTACTGGTCGTAAACTCAATCTTTTGTGGCCCGAGACAATCTATCGCATTACATGACGAAAGCTCAGCGGTGTACCGAGTGTCTGGTTTCAGGCTGCCGATAAATAAACCTGACTGTACGTTTTCATAACGAGTAGGCTCAGTGCCTGATTCACTCAATGTAAGAACCACATTGTCATTCGCGTTTTGCGCTGCCCATTTTAGTTGGACACCTTGATCAGAAACGCTGGCAACCATAAGGGCATCAATGCTAGGAGCGGACAGGTTTCCACAGTCAGAAGTTTCAATGTTTTGAATCATATCTGATTGCCAAATGTATTCGCCATTTGGACCTTTAGAGCCGCGCGCAGCAGGAATGTATTCAACGTAACAACCAGTGTCGTCGCGGTTCATCACACCAAACTCTTTGTGAATCAGGTAAAAGCCGCCGTTGTACATGATGAATTCCCAATCAGGGCCGATGAAGTCTACGACATTACGGTAGGCTTGGTCTTGATCACCAGATAGGAAAGGGAACTTTGGATAGCCATCGAAGTTCACCCAGTATTCATAACCTTGAAAATCAAGGTAGGTTTCTCCATCGCGTTGAAACGTTCCTTCGCCTTTGTCTGCCAATTGCTTGAGCATTTCAATGCGTTCAAAGGTTTGATTCCCGATTTCGACCAGTGTCAGATCGTGGTTCGCGTATGCGAAAGTGGCTGTGCTTCCTAGGAAAGAGGAGATCAGCCAAGCGAGCGTATTTTTCTTCATATTAGACTCTACTTTTGCCAATTGAATAGACATTCGTGTGCCGCCAGAAACTCAGCGCGACATGGGGAGTTGCATAAGCGATCTTGATGAGAGTTGCTTACTAATTTGATTATCTGATGGGATTCGGTATCGAAATAGATAGCAAGAATACTGCTTGTGATTTTGCTTCCACCTATGATCCAGTGGTGAGATTAGATTGGTATCTTATGTCCAAATTCGCTTTTATCTATCTATACAAAATGACGTTTTCTATGTATGCGTACGCCATATTGTTCTGAGGGATAAACGTTTTTCAGTGGCTTAGGTTGGCAAGAAAAGTAGGGCGTTACTCTACGGAAATAAAAAATCCCCTTCATGCAGAAGACAAGAAGGGGATCCCCGTTAGCGTTTCAAATTCAGCGTTAGTTGCGCTTTATTCTCTAGATTATTTCACTAGGAAGTGCTTAACGAATTCCGTGATTTTCACCATGTCGTCAACGGCGATGAATTCTTCAGTGGTGTGTACTTTCGCCATACCAGTAGAAAGGTTTACCGTTGTTAGACCTTTCTTGTTGAAGTTGTTTGCGTCGCTACCGCCACCAGTGCCTTTTGTGAACGCATCGATGCCCATGTCAGCGAATGCCGCTTTGATTGCAGATACGTGAGCATTGTCTTCTTCGATAACAAATGCGTCGTATGCGCGGCTTGATTCGATTTCAACTTCTGCGCCGTGTTTTTCACATACTGACTTGAAGGTAGCGAACATGTGGTTCACTTGCGCTTCTAGTTTCTCACCGTTTAGAGAGCGTGCTTCAGCAACGATTTTTAGTTCCGGCATCACGATGTTTGTCGCTTGACCGCCGTTTACCATACCGATGTTTGCTGTGGTTTCTTCGTCGATACGAAGCAGCTTCATCTGGTTGATTGCATCTGCCGCTACCATGATTGCACTGATGCCTTCTTCAGGTGCTAGACCTGCGTGTGCTGGGCGACCTTTGATTGTCGCAACGATTTTTTGCTGACCAGGTGCCGCTGTCACGATGGTGCCGATAGGACCGCCTGTATCCAGTACGATCGCTTCTTTAGACGTTACGTGCGCCATGTCGAAGTACTCAGAGCCGAACAGACCGCCTTCTTCATGTACAGTGAAAGCAAGCTCTAACGTTTTGTGCTCTAGGTTCTCAGCTTGGATGCAGCGAACCGCTTCCATGATTGCTGCGATGCCTGATTTGTCGTCACCACCAAGGATCGTATTGCCTTTAGAGCGAATGATGCCATCTTCGATGATTGGCTCAATGCCGATACCAGGCGTTACTGTATCCATGTGGCAGCTCATTAGGATAGAGCCTTCTTTCTTACCTTCTAGACGAGCGTACACGTTGAAGCCATTAGAGATGTGTTCTGGTACTGGTAGCTTGTGAACCGTAAAGCCTAGTTCGCCTAGTTGCTCAGCCAGAGTTTCTGCAATTTGTTTTTCATTCATAGATTCGCTCTCAATGCGAACCAGTTGGCAGAAATGTTCAACTAGACGTTCTTGATTAATTTGTGTCATTTGGATGTCTCTTTCTTTCTTGGTCGAGATCGCAGCGATATAAAGCGCGAGCCCGAAAGGGAACAGAACACCTCTTATTACACACCTAGTTTGTGCGAAAACTGTCTTGAATCAAAAAACACCTCTGCCTGACATTCTTCTGACCTGTCAATTACCGGATCTGATGTGGCGGTCACGAAAGTAAAACCTCGAAAAACATGAAATGAACAGTGGGTGGTAGTGGAACAAGGGAGAGGTAAGAGGGCTGTATTTGAAATGAGCTTTTTACGAATTAATGTGAGCGTGGAAAGCCGCTGGTTTCGTGATGGCAATGATGTATTTATGTACAGGCTCGAGCTATTTTTGTAATTGATGAAAAGTTAGCACTATATATGTCGAGTCGATTGTAATTTGTTTGTCACTTATTGAAGCAATATCACACATGTGGGTTATACAATCTCTGTTTATTCATGTCCTTTCGCACTGCCTTTCTGGATAGACCGAACTTTGAAAAGGGTTCGGTCGCTTTAATTTTATTGCTTTCATTCTCTATTTTCTGAGCCCAAAACAAAAAGTTTGTATGTGTATTCTTACTTGGAGAGAGTGATTGCTATTGAGCTTTATGAAGAGTGAGCAGAGTTAATCCTATCAACCATTCGATAATGTGTTTACAGTCTTTATTTAACTTGTAGGAAGCAACAGCCTCTACCTGAAGTCGCAGAGGTAGGGTGTGTGATGTTCACAAACTGTCATCAACAATGCCAAGCGCCAAATTGCCATAAACTCAGCATCATCAAAATGATGTTTCCAACTGCCGATAAACGCAGCTTCATTGTTAGAAAGGTCGAGCTTATCCATCATCATCTTAAGCAATCTACCTTGTAGTGCTCTCGGAATGTCGACCTTCTTAGCAAAATGGTGGCTTATTCCCGTCCTCGATATCCCCGTTTGATCGCTCAACGTCGTATAAGACATTTTCTCGTAGCCAAGTGTAATCAGTTGCTCTGTTGCGACATCGAGAATGGTGTTGATCGTGATTTGGGTATCTTCGTGAGTTCGGCGTGCCATAACTATTGCCAGTATTGTGATTAAAAAATGATACTAACACTTATCGTCAGTCATTCCATATAAATATCCTTATCTTGACGTTGTTTGAATGATAAATGCGCGTTACTGCCCACAAAAATCACCGCGGTAACAAACTGTTTACATCGTGGGTCGGCGTGTAAATTGATATTGGATATGATAATGCATTGATATAACTTACTTTACTTATGATTTTGGTAAACGTTTGCGTTAATTGAATGTGCTGTAACATAAATTTTACAATCGAAGTTTAAAACTGCGCAAAGCCAGATTTCCACTCATGTATTCCAATTTTTCTCCTCCTGCGCCAAGTTAGAAATATCGAACGAGAACGTATGTTCAAACACAACAATGACATAAGGAGAAAGTCATGGTGGACACCTACAACCCATTAGGCACGGATGGATTCGAATTTGTGGAATACACAGCGGCGGACAGTGAAGGTATTGAACAACTGAAAGCGCTGTTTGTATCGTTGGGTTTTGCAGAGATTGCAAAACACCGTTCTAAAGAGGCTTGGCTGTACCGACAAGGTGACATCAGCTTTATCGTTAACGCCCAGCCGCACAGTCAGGCAGAAGGCTTTGCTAAAGTTCACGGTCCTTCAGTCTGTGGCATGGCATTTCGTGTGAAAGACGCCAACGTAGCACTCAAGCAAGCACTGGATAACGGCGGCGAAGAGTACAAAACGGAAATCGGTCCGATGGAGCTAAGCATCCCGGCAATTTATGGTATCGGTGAGAGTCTTCTTTACTTCGTTGACCGTTATGGCAAACAAAGCATTTATGATGTCGACTTCCGTTTCTACGATGATGCAGAAGAGCGCTTAGCGAAAGCAGACGTTGGTATGTACGAAATCGACCATCTGACCCACAACGTGAAGCAAGGCAACATGGACGTGTGGTCAGGATTCTACGAGCGCATTGGTAACTTCCGCGAGATCCGCTACTTCGACATTGAAGGTAAGCTGACTGGGCTTGTTAGCCGCGCAATGACCGCCCCTTGTGGCAAGATCCGCATTCCAATCAATGAATCTTCTGATGACAAATCGCAGATTGAAGAGTTCATCCGTGAGTACAACGGTGAAGGAATTCAGCACATTGCAATGACAACCGATGACATCTACCAAACCGTTCAAACACTGCGTGATCGCGGCATGGACTTTATGCCAACTCCGGACACGTATTACGAGAAAGTAGACGAGCGCGTAAAAGGACATGGGGAAGATGTGAGCAAACTGCGCGATTTACAAGTTCTTATCGACGGTGCGCCGACCAAAGACGGCATATTGCTGCAAATCTTCACCCAGACCGTAATTGGTCCGGTGTTCTTTGAAATCATTCAGCGTAAAGGCAACGAAGGCTTTGGTGAGGGTAACTTCAAAGCTTTGTTTGAATCGATTGAAGAAGACCAAATCCGTCGAGGAGTACTAAGCGATGCATAAATGGATCACATTCCCTCATCGGGAGGGAGTGTGCTCCAAGCAAGCACATGCTGATTTCCCGGAAGAGGCAATTTACGAACGTGAAGCAGGTCGAAGCGGTTTCTTCGGCCCTGCGGCACACTTTCATCATCAACACGCACCGACAGGTTGGTTGGAGTGGGAAGGCGATTTACGTCCGCGTGCTTTCGATTTCAACCTAGTCGAAACGGCGAGTCAGAACTCGCCCTGGGCAGTGCCGCATCTGCTACACAACGCCAACTGTAAGATCCGTGTATGGCGTATGGACGAAAAGATGGACTTCTTGGTGCGTAACGCCGATGGCGATGAGCTACTGTTCATCCATCACGGTACAGCAGACCTTTATTGCGACTATGGTCATCTCAAAGTGAGCGAAGGTGATTACGTGATGATCCCACGCTCGACCAGTTGGCGATTAGAGCCAAGTGAGCCAATGTTTGTTCTGATGATTGAAAACACCGATGCCGCTTATTCTTTGCCAGAGAAAGGCATGGTGGGTAATCATGCTGTATTTGACCCGGCGGTTCTGGAAACGCCTTCCATTAACGACGAATTCCGCGCGCAATACTCAGAAGATCAAACTCAAGTTCATGTGAAGCGTCATGACAAAGTCAGCGTGATTACTTACCCATTCAACCCGCTTGATGCGATTGGCTGGCACGGTGACTTGGCTGTGGTGAAAGTGAACTGGCGTGATATTCGACCTTTGATGTCGCATCGCTATCACTTACCACCTTCTGCCCACACTACATTTGTTGGTGCTGGATTTGTGGTGTGTACGTTTGTGCCACGTCCAATCGAGAGCGACCCTGGCGCAGTGAAGGTGCCGTTCTATCATAACAATGACGATTATGACGAAGTCTTGTTCTACCACGCAGGGGATTTCTTCAGCCGTGACAACATAGAAGCAGGCATGGTGACTTTCCACCCAGCAGGTTTTACCCACGGTCCTCACCCGAAAGCGTTCAAAGCAGGGCAGGAATATAAGAAGAAGTTTACCGATGAGGTGGCAGTGATGATTGATACGCGCCACGCACTCGAGTTTTCTGACGAGCTCGATAAGGTTGAAAACAAAGAATACGTCTATAGCTGGCAAGAGAAGTAAGGGGCAAGGATGAAATTAGCAACCAAGAAAAATGGCTCTCGCGATGGTCTGTTGATGGTCGTGAGCAAAGACCTGACACAATGTGTTCCGGCAACCGAAATTTTCCACGCGATGCATCTCGCTCCAACCATGCAAGTGGCATTGGATAACTGGGACAAAGTCGCTCCACAACTGGAAGAGCTTTATAACGCGCTAAACAATGGTTCGGTTTCAGGAAGTGAAGAGTTTGAATCCCACTATCTAGCATCACCATTGCCTCGCGCCTATCAATGGGCGGATGGCAGTGCTTACGTCAATCACGTCGAACTAGTGCGTAAAGCGCGTGGTGCGGAAATGCCAGAAAGCTTCTGGACCGCTCCTTTGATGTATCAAGGTGGTTCTGACGCATTTATTGGTCCTTGCGACAACATCGAATTTGCGAGCGACGAGTGGGGCATCGACTTCGAAGGTGAAGTTGCCGTGATCACCGGTGACGTGCCGATGGGAGCAAGCATTGCAGAAGCACAAGATTCAATTCGTCTTATCATGCTAGTTAACGATGTATCGTTGCGTGGTTTGATTCCGGCGGAGCTGGCTAAAGGCTTTGGTTTCTTCCAATCAAAACCGTCTTCAGCGTTTTCTCCTGTTGCAGTAACGCCAGATGAGCTGGGTGAAGCATGGTATGAGAACAAAGTTCATTTGCCTTTGGTTTCAACCTACAACAACGCGCCATTTGGCTGCCCAAACGCAGGCATAGACATGACGTTTGATTTCGCTGATTTGATTGTTCATGCCAGCAAAACACGTCCACTTTCTGCAGGTGCAATCATTGGCTCTGGTACAGTATCGAACAAACAAGGCACGGAGCACGGAACCTCTATCGAAGAGGGTGGCGTAGGCTACTCATGTATCGCAGAAGTGCGCATGATTGAAACCATTCGTGATGGCAAACCGTCAACGAGCTTTATGTCGTTTGGTGACTCAATCAAGCTAGAGATGTTTGACGCAGATGGTAACTCGATCTTTGGTGCGATTGATCAGCAAGTCAGCCAATACCTAAAACACTGAGAGTGAGGGGCAAGGGAAGTATGAGCGATAACATCACTCTCTACGGCTATTGGCGTTCTTCGGCGGCTTATCGAGTTCGCATTTGTTTGAACTTAAAAGAGCTGAACTACGAGTCCAAATCGGTTCATTTGGTGCGTAATGGCGGCGAGCAGCACAGTGCGGAATACCATGAGTTAAACGCCTCTGAGCTTGTGCCAGTGCTGGTGGATGGTGATATTCAACTCAATCAATCTCTTGCCATCATTCAGTATCTCGATGAGCAGTATCCGCAAGCTCGAGTGATTCCAGAGCCATCGCCGCTTCGTTACCAAGCTTTGGCTATGGCTCAGGATATCGCGATGGAGGTCCACCCACTCAACAATTTGCGCGTGTTGCAGTACTTAGAAGGGAAGCTGTCGTGTGACCAAGAGGCGAAAGTCGAGTGGATTCATCATTGGGTAAATCAAGGCTTTACTGCATTAGAAGAGAAGCTAAACCAGCATCGACAACAACATGGAAACTGTATCTACAGTGTGACTGACTCTCCCTCTATTGTTGATATTTGCTTAGTGCCTCAAGTGTACAACGCATTACGTTTTGGGGTGGATATGACACCTTATCCGGTTATTAGCTCGATTGTAGAAGCGTGTAATCAATTGCCCGCGTTTATTGATGCTATGCCAGAGAACCAACCTGACGCGAATTGCTAATACTTTTTCTGTATCTTACCGAGGAAAAAACGGGCTCTTGACGGAGCTCGTTTTTCTTCCCCTTAGCCTACGTAAAAATCGTGTCCCAAACGCTAGCGACTGTTATTATCACCCCCGCAAAATTTATCGGTTTTGTTGCTCTGGTTAGGATTTCCATTTAGGCTTTGAGCAACTAGTTGTTTTGGGCGCACTTTATCTATGACCAACATCTTTATCATTGTTGTTCTTCTTGTTGTTTTCTTCTTTATCATTCAAAAGTACGTGATCAAGAACGATGACACGCGAGACTTCCCATACCGTTCGAAAGGTCCTTTATTAAAAGGGCAAGAAGGGGCGTTTTTTAATGCGTTAAGAGCGGCAGTTGGTGATCATGCTGTGGTGTTTGCCAAAGTAAACATGGCAACGTTGATCGCGCCAAAAGAGATTAAGAACAAAAAACAGTTCTTTATTGCCAGTAACCGAATTTCACGCAGCTACTTCGATTACGTTATCTGCGACCCTAGAACGCTTGAACCTCGCGTGATTATTGAGCTTGATAACGGTCAGCAGTTACACAAAGGCAAAGTCGAGCGTCAAAAGTTGCTCATGCACGTATGTAAATCGGCGAATCTGCCTTTGATTGGCGCATCGGAAAAACACAGCTACCAAGTGGGGCGCTTACGTCGTTTATTGGCGGCACACATTGATCTGATTGAACCGGATAAAGAAGTCCGCTTTTGTAAAAAGTGCAGTAGCCCGATGATCATTAGAACCGCAAGCCAAGGTGAGTTTAAAGGCCGACGCTTCTTCACTTGTAGCCGCCAACCAAACTGTACCTACACAGAAAACTACAACGTGGTGTTTGATTCCGAAGACGAATAAACATTTCGTTCCCAGATAATGAAATAGAGAAAGGCTTCAACTGAATTAGTTGAAGCCTTTTTTGCGCGGTTGAATGCCTCAATAAGAGTGAAGCGAAGTAAACCGAATTAAGCGGTTGGAGCTCTGCGAGTTTTGATTTGTTTTGAAATTGAAGCGATACAGCGCCTTGCAGACTTACTTACTCCGGAGAGTTGAAAGAAACCATGGATAACGCCTGAGTAGCGTTCATAATTTACCTCTACGCCATGAGCGAGCATTAATTCGCGTAATGTTTCACCCTCATCACGTAATGGATCAAACTCCGCAGTGATAATTGTCGTAGGAGGTAATCCTCGATAGTCTGCGCTCATAAGGTTTAGATCCGGCTCAGAAAGCACTTTAGGATCGTTGTTGGTATACAAATCAAAACCAGACAGAAGCATGTTTGCGGTAATGATGTAGTCAGAGCCGTTTTCTTTGTAGCTCTGAGAGCTGCCTTTTGGATCCAACATTGGGTAAATCAAGATTTGTTGTTCTGGTAACCAAGAGGTCAATTTTTTAAGCCTTAACGTCGTCGCTAAAGCCAACTGGCCTCCGGCACTATCGCCCACAAATACCATTCGTTCTGGATTCCCGCCATATTTGTGTCCTTGCTCCTTAATGCCAAGTACAGCTTGGTATACGTCATCGTGCGCGGCAGGATATGTGTATTCTGGTGCGAGTCGATACTTTATACAGATGACGATCGAGTTGGATTGAACGGCAATCTGTCTCAACTGGGCGTCATGCGTTTGAAAGCCACCACTGATGAAGCAACCTCCATGAAAATAAATCGTGAGCGGTAAGTTATCTTCATTAGTTGGCTTATACACTTTGACCTGAACGCCATTCACTATATCCAAGAATTCTCTTTCTGGTTTAGGGCTTTCACCCGCTAATACGGTGCTATTGAGATAACCAGTTCGTCGATCAGCAATAGTTTGTTTTGAAGGGCAAGGCTTACCATTGGATTGGAATTCTTCTACTAACTCTCGAATGCCAGGCTCAAGATTTTGGATCATTTTTTAACTCTTAACGAAAAAATCGACGAATCATAGAATAATTAAAAGATATGTATATACATACAGTTTAAATGTGTGATGAAGATTAAAAATAGCATTTATCAACACTTATCAGCATCCGTCCTAGTAGCTCCTATACTTTGATAAAGAAAGAAGAATAGGGAAGCGTTATGCGATATGGATGGATTCTTTCAGCGCTGCTACTCACGTTTAGTAGCCATGCTCAGCAGTCACTAAAACCACTAGAATGCCAATTAACAGATACACCTCAAGACCATTTCTTGTTTTATCGTGAGCAGATGGTTTACCACAGTGAGCAGTTTGCGATTTTCCAAAACTTTAAAGGGCGAGTCAGTACTCAAGTGGATCTTAAAACAGGCAAACTGATTCGTACTACGTTTATTGGTGAACCGTTCGAGCCTAAATACCAAATTTTGTTTGGCGATTGCCCAAACGTATCGCAAGTTTTGCAAATTTGGATGCTCAGTGAAGTGCCTTACGACAATTAACCTAAAACACAAAGGTTAAGTAGATCACACTTTTACAGCGGGTGATACAAGGCTTTGGCGATAAAATCGTCCAAAATTGGATGTTGAGTTTACATTTTCGCCAAACGAATCAAAGTTAGTGAATTTGTGCTTGCACCCGTCATGGGATATAGCTAATATCCTTCTCGTTCTTAAGGAATGGGTCCGTAGCTCAGTTGGTTAGAGTACTACCTTGACATGGTAGGGGTCGGCGATTCGAGTTCGCCCGGACCCACCACTCCTTAAAGCCATACTAAAACCAAAGTATGCAGAACATAAAATTTGGGTCCGTAGCTCAGTTGGTTAGAGTACTACCTTGACATGGTAGGGGTCACCAGTTCGAATCTGGTCGGACCCACCAAATTTAACAATAAAGCCAAGCATTTAGCTTGGCTTTATTGTTTCTGGCGTTTAGTAAATCGGCGTGTATTGCTACGGTATTTCCAGTCTTAATCTATCCAAAAGCTAAGGTTCAAGTTTGGCTAAGTATTCCAAATTATGCACTAGACAACGGGTGAAGCTTATATTGTTGGTCACAGATGGTCACCTGAATGTGTAGATCTACCAGTTGTTTTTATGGCCAAAATTCTGATGTGGGTCACTATGTCAAAACTTATAGCCGGACTAGACAAAAGAGACTATGGCGTCAATAGTTAAATATTGACGCTTTCTTTATCCCACATTGCGCTGTCTCTTAGCATTGAATTGAGTGTCACAACCATCTTTCTCATGCAGGCAACTATCGCTACTTTTTTAGGTTTTCCTGCCGCAAGTAATCGTTCATAAGTAGCCTTAAATACAGGGTTGCACTGGATAGCCGACATCATCGCCATGTACATGACAGTTCTAACTTGAGGTCGACCTCCTTTTATCATCCGTTTGCCTTTGAAGCGTCCACTTTCTCTTGTTATAGGTACGATGCCAATGAGAGAAGAGTCTTGCTTGTTAGTGATAAAACCGAGTTCGGGTAGATGGCTAATTAGGGAGGCGGCTAAGACTTTTCCAACGCCAGGCATGCTTTGAAGGATTGTGCTCTTAGCTTGATACTCAGGACTGCTCTCAATCAGTTTTGCTATCTTTGCCTATACTTTTTCAAGCTGATTTTTTAGAGCGGTTAGAATCGAGTAATAGTCGATGAGATGTTCTTGGGTAATATTTGTAGTCGGTTTCTTTCCATGGTTTGCATGGTGAGTAGTTGGTTCCGCCTCGTGACTAAGTCACTCATAAGGCGTATGTTTTCGCTTTATACCTGCGTGCTATGCGCTCAACATGACTGCTGGTCCAAACGATCTATTGTCCATGAACAATGCTCGTTGTTACGGCTTCAAGTCAGCTTTTATTGCGGGTCTTGGTCGTATTGTTGCGTTCGCTGTAATGATTGCCTTAGCTGCTTCTGGTTTAGCAGTCGTGCTCTATGCTTTTGAGGCTGTATTTCTAACGATTAAAATCTCGGGTGTGGCTTACTTGTTGTGGATTGCCTTTAATCTTTGGCGCTCGGAAGCAAGTCCTGTTTCTGAACTCGAAAATACTCGCAACCGATGAGGTTTAGCTAAACAAGAATTCTTACTAGCGGCCGGTAATCCAAAAGCTATCTTAATCTTTACCGCCTTGCCGCCGTCACTTGAGATCAAAGAATGGTTAGCTTTAATGCCACATCAGCATATACCCACAACAGCGTCGTTTGCTTCGGAAGTTAATGTACCAGTATAGTTAATGGAGTAAACCACAAGCGTGACGTTGGTTATTTCCGCGCTGTAAACTGTCTCTCCCGGCAGCAGTAGAAAAGAGAGAACCATTTTTGTTAACTCAACATATATACTTTTACCTGATTAATAAGCAGGTTAATAGGTATGCCTATATGCATTTTCCTCGTTGTTTAGGGCCTTTGTAAAAATGCTATCTGTCGAGTTAACAACAAACTTTAGATCATGCTATGTGTGCCACAGCCTTGTGTTAATGCAAATCGATAGTCCGTCGTTGGCGTAAACACCATTGCTAAATCAACCGGAAGAAAGACGACATCTGCTGCTAAAGAGAGCGGGATGTCGATGAAAGTCAAAGGGTAAAGAACATAGTCGACCACCGAGTCGTTTCTAAAAGCGCAAGGTTGGGACGCGACTGCAAGTGTTGTTCCTGAAAACGGCGCTCCATACCCTCCCACAAGGCTGTCTCTTA
>NZ_JAHGAH010000004.1:0-1908 GCF_030248475.1 Vibrio sp. D173a | reverse complement strand
AACTTACCGACAAAAACAAAAGCCAAAAACCATAGTCCAATAACCAAAGGTAAAAGATACGCAAACCGTAAACCGTGCCTAGCATCACGCACCGTTAGGACATCATCAGTTACCGTCATAAAAGGCTCTAACGGATCATGAGCGGGCTTAATCGGCTTAAATTGGGAAGCAAAGGACTTTTGCCATTGACTGAGCCTTTGTGGGTATTGGTATCTAATTAAGAAACCTTGATTGTTTGACCTTTTCATTTTCAACTTACGTACTTTAGGCCAGCAGATTTGCTGGCCTTGATTTAGTTAAGGCGCTTTAATTCACGACCTTAAGATTTTCATACAGATCAGGTAACACGTGTTCATATTCGAGGAGTTTTTCTAAGCGCTCTTCAAATGGCTCTGGTCTTTTATCGACAAAAAGGTACGTTTTTGATTCCGGTCGATTGAAGCTCTCGCCGGTTATAACCGCACTCTTTCCGTTGTCCATAAAATTAAACACTTGAGCGAAGAAGTAATTATTATCCCTTTCTGAGTTGAGGTGTACTTTCCCTGTCGGCTGAACGGTGATAGGAAAGACGTCATAGCCACCTTTACGCTTTTTGTTTTCACAATATAGGTAGAGAAGTAGGCCCGTTTTGCGCTCTAAGAACCCTAAATTCTCGAAACGGCAGGCTGCCAGTCGTCCAAAAAACCAAGTGTAAACAAGGCCACGCTTTCGATCGAAGTATATATGCGCTGGCTTCGGGGATTTCACAAAAAAGACAGTCGCAGATATGGCGAGAAAAAGTGCAATCAAAGAAATAGAAATATTAAAATACACAGACTCTCTATGCCGTTCAGAACTGTATTTAGCTACTGCATTAAGGTAGTTCCAAAAAGAGTAGTCACCATTTTCGCTGAACAATGCCCTAGAATAAGCATATCGTTGCTTATCATATGGGAGGCCTTTTCTTTCCCTATTCTCATAAAATGAAATATTTTCTTTAGCATAGGCTACCTCATACGGATGAAGACCAACACGCTCAATAAAAAGGAACGACAAAACCCAAAGCCCAATAACCAAAGGTAATAGGAAGGCAAACCGTAAACCGTGCCTTGCATCACGCACAGTGAGGACGTCATCGGTTACCGTCATAAAAGGCTCTAACGGATCATGAGCGGGCTTAATCGGCTTAAATTGGGAAGCAAAGGACTTTCGCCATTTACTGAGCCTTTGTGGGTATTGGTATCTAATTAAGAAACCGTGATTGTTTGACCTTTTCATTTTTAATCCTGTTCTATACTGCTTGGCTTATCATCAACCATGCCAAAATACGTTTTTTCTAACACACCTTTAGAGGTAAGCATGCGTTTTGGCACCATCACTTCCGGGCTCTGCTGATAATACCAGTGCACATTCAATGCTTCACCTTGCTCACTTTCCATTTCGACCTCGAAGTTTAGATGCAAGGTGCCATCAATAAGTTCTCTCTTGAAGAAGTCATCGCTGTTCACCGCATCATTGAGGGCTTGTTGGAACGCCTCAGTGGCTGGTTTATTCTCAACAGCATGGTATCTCAGCATTTTATTAATCGGTTGCATAATATCGACTGGGTGCTGCTTCGTTCTGCAAACGGCTCCGATAACATTCGATTCGCCAGGCGTAAACCCTGGCAGACGCATACGATAACCGTAGATTTTTCTTGTCGGAGATAACTCTTCTTTGACCCATACTTTAAGCTCAGGCCGCAATAAGAGGTTCATAAACTCTTGTTGCTCAACCTCAAGAGCTAATTGAATCGTTTTTTTTCTATATTCGGTAGCTGCAATATTTAAGCGCTGAGAAATATCAAAATCACCTGCACTATCAAAATCCCAAAATGAGTATTTCTCACTCTTACCCCAAAAGCAGCGAAAGAGCAGGTTTTCGAGCGCT
>NZ_JAHGAH010000399.1:0-874 GCF_030248475.1 Vibrio sp. D173a | reverse complement strand
GATGATCACCGACTGTATGTTGGATTAGATCATGGCAGGCCGACATTTGGTGCTGGTAGTGACTGGGATACAGAGTTAGACAAGGTTGAGGTGGATCAATGGCTGCACCTGGCCGTTGTATTCGATAAAGCCTCGCGTGAACGAATTTTTTACCTTAATGGACGAGAAATTAGCCGTGAAACCTATGTTGAATTTCAAGGGGACAGCTTGAGGAGTTTACTCGTTGGCGCGATGAACCGTTTGGAGGGTGCTTCAGATTTTCAGGATGCCCGCTTGAACGATGTTCAAGTTTGGTCACGAGCGCTTGATGGCAGCG
Organism: Vibrio sp. D173a; assembly: GCF_030248475.1. Lineage (NCBI taxonomy): Bacteria > Pseudomonadati > Pseudomonadota > Gammaproteobacteria > Vibrionales > Vibrionaceae > Vibrio > Vibrio sp. D173a. The sequence continues at coordinate 558 of NZ_JAHGAH010000399.1, read as the reverse complement.
ACATACAAGGCTACATGGTGGTGCCACCGCGAGCAGGTGAAGGCGACTTAATGGCGTATTACGACTTTAGCCGTTACAGGGGCCTGTGGGTTGAGAACGTGGCGACTGGCACCTTTGATATGAAGTTGTCTGAATTAAAGTTGATGGCGCCAGCTGAAGTTGAGACGGACCATGATGGTGATGGGCTAAGTGATACTTTTGAGTTGTCAACATGCAGTGATCCTTACAATGCAGACAGTGATGGAGACGGTCTTTCGGATGGTCTGGAGATGGGGATCGAAACAGGTCAGCATCTGAGTGATCCGTGTAGCCCAGACAGTGATGGCGATGGCATTGATGATGGGTTCGAGTATGAAAAGGGCTGGGATTTACAAGGCTTTGATATTGGGGAGCTCAATGACCAGAGCATAAGCCACTGGGCTGAGTACGCTCAGGCGCAGGCCATATTGGCCGATGCCAACGGTGAAGCGGTGGTCTCGGGTGAACACGTCTTAGATGTCACTGATAAAGAAGCATTTGGTTACACAGGATTCATGCCTTCTGGTGACCAGTCCATGA
>NZ_JAHGAH010000398.1:0-2308 GCF_030248475.1 Vibrio sp. D173a | reverse complement strand
TAGAAATACAAAACCGGTATTCTCAATCTTGAAGCTATTCAATAGACTAACCATGTCATCCATTGACTTAGACAGACCTGACATCGCCGTGCCAGCAGGTTGCTGGTAGTTCGCGAACATCTTCACTTCGCCGTTCGCTTCTTGGAACATGCTCACCATGGTCGGTTGACCAGATTGAGTAAAGCCAAAGAACCAACCATCTTGTTGTTGGTTAAGCTGGCGTAGAAAGCCATTTTGGTTCCAGTAGTAAGCCGTTTCTCGGTTTGCCACCGAGGCATCATTGAACTGGTACTGATTACGAACATTATTGAGCTGCTTAACTAGCTTTGCTTCAACTTCAGGATCGCGATAGGTTGATTTAATCGCATCAGCAATGAACTCATTAGAGGCCACTTGTTCAGCTGCAAGTAGCAGTTGCGATACTTCACGGGCGATTTCGCCATTGATGCGCTCGAGTAAGCCCGGAAGCTCGATATCCACCAAACGGTGGCTTAATACGTCTCTAGCTTGGCGCTGAGCCATTGCACCAACGATAACCGTTGACGCGAGTACCGCAAAAGTGATTCCGGCAACCACTTTCTGCTTAATACTCATTGAATTTAAATTGAACATCTCTCTACACCTAAATTGGGCAAGTAAAATTGTGACTCGCTTATTATCGGCCAATTATTCATAAGCTTTAGCGTATGGCAACACTAACACCATAGGCCCCCGTTACGTTTAGGCAAACGTTTGGAACGACAAACCTTGCGAGCAACGTGTGTGTAAATGTCAGTAAAAGACGAAAATGTGATGCGTTCTCCTGCTTAAAAATTATTTATTATTTTGAATATTATCACTGAATTGAAGATAAAATCATCAATCAAATTCAGATCTCTGTTAGTTCTCAGCATTCTGCGGAACTTTTGGCTAGAATTTCTAACCAAGTAGCTAATACACTGTGATTACACAGAAAATTTCAACTTCAATACAAGATACTCCGAGACAACGTCATGCATTCAAACGCCTTCAACACGCTGAAAACTTATCTAGAGGCTCAAATCATTGGACAACAGGAGCTGGTTAAACAGCTGATGGTTGCGCTACTCGCCGATGGTCATATTTTGGTTGAAGGGCCACCGGGGTTGGCAAAAACTCGCGCCGTTAAATCGCTTGCAGACTGCGTTGAAGGTGATTTCCACCGTATTCAATTCACGCCAGACCTATTACCTGCCGACCTAACCGGAACGGATATCTTCCGCCCTGAAACCGGCGACTTTACCTTTCAAGCTGGACCGATTTTTAACTCTTTGATTCTTGCTGATGAGATCAACCGAGCACCAGCAAAAGTACAAGCTGCGATGCTGGAAGCAATGGCAGAGAAACAAGTAACTGCAGGGCGTAAGACTTACCCACTTCCTGAATTGTTTTTGGTCATGGCGACGCAGAACCCGATTGAGCAAGAAGGCACCTACCCGTTGCCAGAGGCACAACTCGACCGTTTTTTACTGCACCTTGATGTCGCTTACCCAGATATGGAAAGTGAACTGGCAATTCTTCGCTTAAATCGAGGCGAGGCACAAGGCCAAGCACTCGAACAGCCAGCCCCAATGCCACAACAAGCCGTATTTGAAGCGAGACAAGAAGTGCTGAACGTGCACATGGCTGAGAGCATTGAGCAGTATATTGTGAGACTGGTTATGGCGACTCGTCAGCCAGAGAAATACAGCCCCCAGCTCGCTCAATGGTTAGAGATGGGTGTTAGTCCTCGTGCCACTATTGCGCTTGACCGCTGTGCGCGCGCTCATGCTTGGTTATCTGGCCGTGACTATGTCACACCTGAAGACGTGCAAACGATGGCCTTCCCAGTGCTGCGCCACCGTTTATTACGTAGCTACCACGCACAAGCTGAAGGTATCACGCCAAATCAGGTGATCACTCATCTTATCTCTCTTGTTGGCAGCGCGTAGTTTTTAGCATGAATCCGCAACTCCCTCGGCACAGTAATGGTGTATTACTCAGCTTAGATGAGCTTTTGCAATATAAAGCTCAAGCAATTCGTTGGCTGCCACCAGCAAAAAGCCTCTGGTCGCAGCTCAACGGTCAACACGAAAGTCGCAGTAAAGGCAGAGGCATGAACTTTTCAGAAGTTCGTCAATACCAAGCTGGCGATGACATTCGCAGTATTGATTGGCGAGTCACTGCCCGCACCGGTAAGCCGCATACTAAGATATTTTCTGAAGAGCGAGAGCAACCCGTCATCCTCTATTTAGATATGTCTAATAGCATGATGTTTGGATCGACTCTGTTGTTAAAGTCGGTTCAGCTT
>NZ_JAHGAH010000397.1:0-2917 GCF_030248475.1 Vibrio sp. D173a | reverse complement strand
ATATGAAATATGTTCTCCCAGCCGAACGTTTCTCACTTTTAAGATAAGTGCAAAAAATAATTTACCGTATGGACGAGTGTATATATTTCATTAACCTATGAGATTCAAATCTAAAAAAGAGAGTAAATTCAAGGCATTTTTATTGTTATTGTTGTTATTTAGGACAAAGCTAATTTAGGAGGCCAACGTAATGCAGGCCTCCTTTCAATAATAACAACAAGGTACATGTATGTTTGGAGACTATCTAAAACAGTTGAGAGTGCAACAAGGATTAACCCAAAAGGAACTGGCCACAAAGCTCAACCTTGCTAACCCCGAATTCCTATCCGTTGACTCAGTGACAGTAAGTCGCTGGGAAAGAAACACCACCACACCCAATACGATTAAAGCCATCAAAGTATTGCGTGAGTTAACGCTGGATCTAAAGCCCTTCTTACTGTCCATCCCCTCCCCTGAAGATGAGACATTTCTAGATGATATTCTTTATACACGCTTTCGCTCCCAGCGTGCGTTATTGATGATGTCAGACTATGAAGAGTTGAAGCCCAGCGAAGAGATTGAGATTACCGAAGAAACGTTATTTGAAGACGAGGTTGACGCTCACCTTACTCGGTTAAAAAACTTTTTCCTGAATGCAGATGCCCACTATCCTGGAATGATCGATCTAGACTTTTTAACAATGCATGAAGAAAAGAAACTGATTGCCAAAGTCTACAAAGACAGTGCTTCACAAAAAGTTCGCGGTCATTCCATTTCTTTTTTATTTCGCGTGGAAGATCTAGATACCCGCTTTAGTACACCGCATCAAACCTTACCGTTTAACCTTGCACGGGCATACTCAGAAGCCAGAGAACTTGCTTTATGTTGTTTAAGTCGTTATGCGACCAGCGAACAGGTATTCATGATTCTTCACCCTACATTGGTCGATTACATTGCTCAGCGTTCTAACATTACTCAACTGTACTACTACGCCTTTGATAACAAGTTTACTGATTATTTGGTAAGCCTAGGGGCAGAAAAAATCGCTTACGATACTCCCGATAAAATAGGGTCAGTTAAAATTGGTAAAACAGCATATCGTAAATGCTTACTAAAAGTAGATACCGCAGTTTTATTAGCTCAACCATCGATTATTTCTCTTCTTCATCAACATCAAGCCAATATCATCAATGGCTAAAAACCGATATAAGTCATCCTTCTAATATAACAAGCACTATGAAATCGTATTAATTACCATTAAAATTAGTGCTTTTACTCTAATTAATCCTGAACGACTAACTCCTTAATAAATATCTAATATACCCATATAAAATATGTTCTCCCAGCCGAACATTTCTCACTTTTAATATAAGTGCAAAAAATAACTTACCGTATGAATGATTGTATATGTTTCATTAACCTATTCGATTCAAATCTAAAAAAGAGAGTAAATTCAAGGCATTTTTATTGTTATTGTTATTGTTATTGTTATTTAGGACAAATAAGTCCTGAACTAGGCATCTTCTATTCTCTCAATAATTACAATGCCTTCTCATTTTAACAACAAACATAATACGATTTGCGTAATATTTATGAACAAATACGACATAAATATTAATGCATTATCAGCCTCCCATACGCCATATCAATTTTTAAGGGCTGTGTGTAAATTGAATACCATTTCAAGTAATTGACATATTCGGCAGGGAAATATCATGCACATAACTTCTACCAAATATAACAAATTTAGCTATGGACATGTTTTAAACCAAAGGGGGAAAGTAAAGTGTTCGGGAGTTATCTAAAATCAATAAGAACCACATTAGGGTTAACTCAGGAGCAAGCATCGCTAAAGTTAAACCTATTAGGTGGTGATTTAGCCAACATAGATTGTGTCACTTTCAGTCGCTGGGAAAGAGGCATCACTCAACCAAGCCTTAGTCGAAGGGTAAGGGTGCTTAGGGCATTTGAAAATAACTTGCTGCCTTATTTGTGCAGTTTGGGGGTGGACTCATCGCTAAAAGATGACGTGGAGCAATTTGAATTGTCGCTGAAGCAGCGATATCAGGATGCGATGTCTATTCTTTCAGGAATTGACTACAACACGCCATTTCCTATTGAGCATAACCATATTGACGAGGAAGAGCTCAGACAAAGTAATGAGCAAGACTTCATCCATAGTCTCAACAACTTTCACAATCAGTTGAAGTGGCTTAACGTCAAACATAATCTCACTTCCATCGATCTGGTTGAATACCAGCGAGACGGTCGAGCAATCACTTACAAATACCTTTCTAACAAAGAGTTAGTCGGCCATAACATTGGCATGTTTTTTACTGAACCAACATTTGAAAATGAGATTGATAGAATTAAAAAGAACCGCTTACCTATCGATTCAATCGATCTTAGGCTGACTAAGGGGATAAAAGACAAAGGGGTGTATTCTTATTACGCCATCAGTCAACACTCAAAGAGCGAGCGTGTTTTTCGGAAGCAATTGCATACTGAGTTCACTTTCTTAGCTCAAAACGCTCAGATCCATCATTACTATGCTAGCGTGACACTCAAAAGCTCGGTAGATGTCATGCTAAAGATGGGCTTCAGCGTAGCCGCCTATGAAGGCGAAAACCCTGTAGGAGCGATTAAGGTTGGTTCTAAGCGCTATACTCGAGCCATCATGTACATAGAGACAAGTGAATTGTTTACTCAGCCAGAATTTCTCTATCTGCTTACTTGCTGTGGTGTTTATTCTCACCGAAACTGCGAAGCCTGTACAGAACGTCCCGCTGCATCTGCTAAGTAAGCTTCCCCAACTTCATCATTGAGTATCCACTGCGATTAAAGGCCAACATTGCACCTCCCTCTTTCCCATGCCTCGTTGGTCTTTTCATTATTTCGTACTTGGTCAATAGGCCTTGCACTTACGAATCCCCTCATA
>NZ_JAHGAH010000396.1:0-534 GCF_030248475.1 Vibrio sp. D173a | reverse complement strand
GAAATCTCTGAGCAAGAGTACTTCGACAACGGTATTCTGATGGTTGCTATGGTTCGTGCGGGTGTTGAGCTAGCGTTTGAAGCAATGACGGCATCTGGCATCATCGATGAGTCTGCTTACTACGAGTCTCTACACGAGCTACCACTGATTGCGAACACTATCGCACGTAAGCGCCTATACGAGATGAACGTGGTTATCTCAGACACTGCGGAATATGGTAACTACCTGTTCGCTAACGTAGCAACACCGCTTCTACGTGAGAAGTTTATGCCAGCAGTAAATACTGACGTAATTGGTAAAGGGCTAGGTGAAACTTCTAACCAAGTAGATAATGCGACTCTTATCGCTGTAAATGATGCTATCCGTAACCACCCAGTAGAGTACATTGGTGAAGAGCTACGTGGTTACATGACTGATATGAAGAACATCGCAGTAGGCGGCTAACTCCTATCCAAGTTAGTAAAGAACTCCAGATAGACTGGAGTCAATAAATACAAAATAAAACACAACATCTAATCAAAAGGCTTGGTCGCC
>NZ_JAHGAH010000395.1:0-771 GCF_030248475.1 Vibrio sp. D173a | reverse complement strand
AGCTCTGTCGAATCTCTGAAACGTAAGCCCGGTCTACCCTTGCCATCTTCGAAAGCCTCAGTACAAATGCTGGGGGGTTTTTACGCCTGTTGCATCTGCGCTTGTTGATTCTTCCTATAACGATTTCAAATCATCGCCGCCAAATATGATTCTGATCGTCTCACTTTGTTACTACTTTTAGATTTGCGTTTAGGTGTGCTGCTTAACTGAATTACCGGTATCTATCGTTTTGAAAATTCGTGAAATAATCAACGTGGTGAATTAACTATATTCAGCTATGCTCATAATCGAGGGCTGTGTTGAACTGGACGGTTAGAGAGGGCTAAGCAATGCAAATAAAATGGGGGAGCTTGTTATTCTTGCTCTGTATGCCTGTGTTAGCCGCGCCTACACAGTGGGAAGGTGTGGATAGCCCTACTAAGAATCCGACCAACCCAATAGGCTCATATGCGAATGGCTGTTTAGATGGTGCGCAGGCATTGCCTTTAGATGGCATTGGCTATCAGGTTATACGTCCACAAAGGAAACGCTACTACGGCCATACCGATGCCATAAAGTTTGTTCAAACACTTGGAAAGATGGTTAACGATAATCTCAAACGCACATTGATGGTTGGCGATATCTCATTACCAAGGGGAGGTCGGTTTTCGTCGGGTCACTCCAGTCATCAAACAGGTTTAGATATTGATATATGGTTAAGGTTGAACGATAGAAGACTATCCCTTAATCAACTTGCTGTCCCAACGCCGCTCAGTGTCGTCGATCTAAAAA
>NZ_JAHGAH010000394.1:0-674 GCF_030248475.1 Vibrio sp. D173a | reverse complement strand
GGCTTTGGAAGTAGCGCAGGATACCCGTCACTTCGGAGATAGAGAGCTGTGTACATTCTGATAACTCCTCAGGCGTCGCTATCTCAAGCTGAACAATCGAACGCAACACAGCGAGCATAGGCTTAGGCATCTTCTCAAGCTCTTCAGATTCAGGCGCGTGAAACAGCCTCACCATCACCTGATCGGTATCTTTGTTGCGGTTGAGGGAGAAACGAAAGAACCTTAGCGCGACGGTTGGGTTGCCATCTGAGTAATGCCATAGGATACGATAGAAGCCTTGCTTGGCGCGTTCCTCTTCGGTGACGTCTTGCTGATCCCACTGTTTCGGTACCACCAGACCGTCAAAGCTTACGGTGTAGTCATCAGATTGATTGATGCGTGTATCCAACAGTGAAGCGATCTGTTGTTCACTCCATTTAGGCAGAAAAGCGACCCAGTCAAACAGCAGTCTTTCGCCTCGTGCTCGATCGACAAAGCGCCAGCTTGCTTTCTCAATCGAGATAATTGCGCGATGGTTCTTCTTCGAGCGTCGAATCAAATTGGTTAAACGAATCAGAGCAGACAGACCACCCATCATAGGTTTCACCAAACGTTGCCCATTATCTACAGCGATCAGATAGGTGGTTTGACTACCGCGTAATTGACTGATGATTTGGATTTCAGTCGCATCCTCC
>NZ_JAHGAH010000393.1:0-1586 GCF_030248475.1 Vibrio sp. D173a | reverse complement strand
TTCACGATATCACCACCTGAGTGGTCTAAATCGCGGTTCGGCTCAAAGCGCACTTCACCTTGTGTGGTGATGAATAGCGAACCTTCTGTGAACATAAACTCTTGCTCAGAGCTATTCGTTTGGTCGAGTGTGTAAGCCGTGCCGTCATAAGTGAACTGAGTGACACTGGCGCCATCAGCACTGGCGCTAGTAAGCACATCGTAGACAGACGTCGTAGGAGTCCCCGCGGCCAAATCAGCGACCGTTGGCTCTTCAATACTAATCGTAGCCCCAGCCATCACTTGAACATCATCAGTGATGGTCACTGAAAGTGGTGATATTAATGAGTCATCGCCATCGGTATCGACTGCGTAAACTGGTAAGCTGAATGTCAGATCGTTATTGCCTCTCCCAGCTACATGATCTATCGCTTCTAATAACGTAAATGTGTATTGGCCGAGAGTCGTAGCGCTAAAGCTTAGCGTAAAGATTGGTGTTTCAACATTGGTTGCACTGGTCGTAAAACCAATGTAGTTACCTGAGCCTGCCGGATCTTCTTTAAGATCAATCGCAAGACCATCGGATTTCAACGCGTCATCTGTATTGAACTCATTTGGCTCTAATCGGAACTTCTCAACATTGTCACTTTGGTTAGTGAATGAAATGGTTTCAGTTTGGCTTACCGCCCCCATGATTGGAGAAGAGCCATCCGCCAGTCCGGCTTCTGCTAGCGTGACGCTTAGTACAGATTCAATGGTTGGGATATCGCCATCGGTGATGGTCAGAGTCAGTGTTGCTGTCTCAACATTCAAAACGCACGTTACCTTCGATGCTCACAAATACAGAACCTTCGGTAAAGGTAAACTCTTGCTCACCAATGATGGCCGTATCTAAAATTTGAGCTGTACCGCCATCGTACGTGAACTGGGTAATCACCGCCCCATCAGCGCTCTGTTTTGGCATCACATCAATAGTGTTGGTGGTAACAATACCAGCGGCTAAATCTGCGACGGTTGGCTCGGTAATATCTAACGTGCCGTTCGCCATGACTTGCACGTCATCACCAATAGTCACTGACAACGGTGACATCAATGAGTCATTACCATCAGAGTCCACTGCGTAGACAGGCAAATCGAAGGTTAGCTCGTTATTGTCGAGACCATCAGCATGGTCTAACGCTTCAAGCAGTGTGAAGGTGTATTCGCCCAATGTGGTTGTGGAGAAGCTCATGGTAAATATCGGAACTTCCGTGCCACCGTCATCAATAAAGCCTACGTAAATACCCGAATCGGCTGGGTCTTCTTTTATTTCGACCCCAATGTTATTCGACGTTAGTGCTCCACCGACATTGAACTCCGTCGGTTCAATTCGAAACTTCTCAACATCATCACTTTGGTTGGTGAATGAGATAGTCTCAGTTTGACTGACCGCGCTGCCACTTGGCGTTGAACCATCAGCAAGCTGCGTTTCTGATAGCGACACGCTTGGTACGGTTTCGATGGTTGGAATGTCACCATCGGTAATGGTTAGGGTTACTGTCGCGGTTTCGACATCCACGTCACCATCGCTAGACGTCACCACAATCGATTTCACGATTGGGCCATCTT
>NZ_JAHGAH010000392.1:0-717 GCF_030248475.1 Vibrio sp. D173a | reverse complement strand
GGAAGATGCGCGCTTTTTCTTAAGAAACCTGCATGCTCAGTTCCCCAATAACCCAAAGGTGGCGGTCGGTATCTCATTAGGCGGTAATATGTTGGCCAACTACTTGGTTGAGTATGCAGACGATCCACTGCTCTCTGCTGCGACTATAGTCTCTGCCCCATTTGATCTTGCCAGTTGCTCGAGTCGGATTGAGCAAGGCTTCTCTAAGGTCTACAAAAAATACCTTTTGAACTCATTAAAATCGAACGCACTGAAGAAAGAGAAACTGCTCTCTGAAAAGCTCGGCATTAGCGCGGACACGATCAGGAAGATCGAGAAGCTGTATGAGTTCGATGATTTGATCACTGCACCTTTGCATGGCTTTAAGAATGCACAAGATTACTACGCCCAATGTTCCGCTTTGCCCAAGCTGAATAAGATCAAGCTGCCAACACAGATCATTCACGCCAAAGACGATCCATTCATGACTGATGATGTGATCCCTAAATTCATTCTGCCGGATAACATCGATTATCGACTGTTCCAGAAAGGTGGTCACGTTGGCTTCATTACAGGCAGCACCCTTAAGCCAAAGTTTTGGTTAGAAGAAGCGCTACCTGCCTACTATGAAAGTATTCAAGATTCGGCATAATAGCGCCACGTTGAGTCGGACTTAACCCTACTTAACAACATATTCCAAACCTATCCATGAACATAAAAGAGAGATGTATTTATGAT
>NZ_JAHGAH010000391.1:0-658 GCF_030248475.1 Vibrio sp. D173a | reverse complement strand
GAGACTTTTCTTCATCACAAACCTCTCACTACGGTGTGACTTCGAGTATACAAGATATTGATATGTAAAACGGTATGGTTACCAATTGTTTTAACATTAATGCGTAGTAGATAGAAAAAAGGCCAGCAGGAGGTGGCCTTTTTTTCAAATTATAAAACTATTGCGCTGGTGTACAATTTGTAGTGTCTTCCACCATAGCAGCAGTTGCTTCGTTCGTTCCGTTTGCTTCAGTATAACGAACACCGTTAGAAGTGTAATTTTCTAGACCAAAGTAAGCTACACCTGCTGTGTTACCGTTACGGTCAGCTTCACGAATGAAGATAAAGTCAGAGGAAACGTGGTGCTGCAGTTACAGCAAGAATACCTAGGATAACAATCACTACCACTAATTCGATTAGGGTGAAACCGCCTTGTCTTTTCATAGTTAAGCTCTCTCTATGTTAATTTACGCAGACTTACTGCAAAGTTACGGTCACACGACCAGTTTTGACTTCATAAACAAACTGATGGCCTGTGTTACCTTCTAGTTGAACGTAGGTACAGGTTTCATCTGTTGTATTTGCTTGAGCTGAGTACTTGTAGTTACTGTCATTAGCAACGACATCCACATCCCCTACTTTTGGCGGGTTTTGCAGAAGATTGTCCATCAGCTCAGCAC
>NZ_JAHGAH010000390.1:0-1152 GCF_030248475.1 Vibrio sp. D173a | reverse complement strand
AAGGCTCATATGTGTTAGCACACAATCTCTAAAAGATACTCTGCACCCTCGACGCTAGATTCTATTTCCTTAAAACCAAGCTTTTTCAACACAGAAGGGCTTCGAGCATTCCATGAATGAACACCAGCCCATACATTGCCTCGATATCCAGTTCTCTGTATGTGGACTAGCAATGATTTACACATTTCTGTTGCAATACCTTGCCCCCAAAGACTCGGAACTACCCAATATGCCAAAGCCAAACAGTTTTCTTTTGGGAGTAGAGTCACCTGACCAACAATTGCTGAATCTGAAGAACGACGACATGTCCAAACATAACATTTGCCAGACTCCCAACCAGAAACCATATCCAAACACCAAGCTTTAGCTTGCGTCAGTGTTTTGATTTCAGCCAATGGTAAAGAAAAAGGAAACTCTCTGGAACTAATAGACTCAAAAAATTCTGAGGCATCATTCACACAGACTGGGCTGAAAACAAACTTTGTGTTATTAAATCCTGTCGCAAGTTCTATGTTTTACTCCTTGTGTGCTAACGCGCAGTTAAGGTGTGAGAGACGCAGATCCACCCTAACCTAAAATAAACTCTGATAAATCCGTGCCTATTTGGGCACTAAAACCCCAATGCGTTTCGAATCGGCTTGAACGTCTTGTTATTCCGCAACTAAAGTCGGCTATGTTTACGCCTAATCTTCTGATATGACGAGGAATTTTCGGTATGCAGGCAAAAATCGAAGCCGAAGTATTTGGCAGCTCACTACCTTAAATCGCTTTAGCGTCACTCTTTAATTGCTGCGCCATATTAAGGTGCGCTTAAAGCGCTTTAAGGCTAGCATGGAAATGACCAATATTCGCCCTTTTCGCCGCTTTTCCACCCTATTACCCCGCCACTTTCACTCTTAGGCTACAACCACGTACATTCAGCCTGAGAGATCCGTTGCGGAAATAACGCTTTCTATACGGCTTTCAGCCGTTTTTCATACTCATATCATGCAATCTTTGTGAACGCAGTTCAATTGATAATCAATAGGTTAGTGAGATGTATTGAACATTAGATTGCAAGATGACGCATAATTTTTGAAAAGCTTACGTCGACACTCTCTCGGATGACTACAGGTAAGGCAAACTTACAATTGCAGATTGTGGTTAGACTTT
>NZ_JAHGAH010000039.1:0-27949 GCF_030248475.1 Vibrio sp. D173a | reverse complement strand
TTGCTACGCGTTTATTGGCATTACGCTTCATGAAAGAAGTTGATGAGCTAACGAAAGAAAGTTGTGAAAAGGTATTGGGCCAAAAAGCTTGGAAGCTACTATGGTTGAAACTAGAAAGTAAAACGTTACCTAAAGAAGTGCCCGATATGGGTTGGGCGTACAAAAATCTCGCTAAATTAGGCGGTTGGAAAGATACCAAAAGGACGGGTAGAGCTTCAATAAAGGTGCTTTGGGAAGGATGGTTTAAATTACAAACCATCCTTGAGGGCTACGAACTCGCAATGTCTCTTGATCACTAGACTTGTGATCAAGAGACAGCCTCACGTGAGGGGCGTTTTTCTTTTTGACGCTATCTTAAGGAGGTTTGGCTTATTGAAGCGGAGTTCCGTTAGATAGCAGCTTTCTTGTCGGCTCTTGCTCGGTGTATTCGACCGCATCGTGATCCGCGAGTTTATCGACTTCTGCCTGTTCGCCCACCACAACCAACACGTGTCGTTTCACCAGAGCGTCGACTACTTCAATGTTGTGCTGACGAAGAAGCGCTCTCACTTCGCTCTCTTTCCCTTCATGATACTTAACAAAGTAACGTGCAGGTTGCTGCTCGGCTTGATCTTGGCGTTCATCCACGAGAGGAAACCCTTGATTGTTTGCCAAGCTGCTTGAGCTCAGTCCGATTGCCAATAGTGCGGTAGCGCCTACCATAGACAAAGAAAGTAAGGTCAACTTCTTCATAGTCACTCCTTATTGAAAGGTCAGAGTCCAACTGTTGATGGTACCTGTGTCTCTTCTGGCATTGTCTACCGCTTTCAGTTCCCATGTGCCTTGTGATTCAAAACCAGAGAAATCCGCTTGGAAACTGGTTTTAATGTCGTTCGCACTGCCGCCCGCGTTGTCGTGCAGTACCACTTGACCACCATCTGGCGATGTTAATGTGACATAAAGATCACCAATGTAGGTGTGAGTGATATCCAAATCGATAGTCACTGAACCTGCATCGCCAGAGCGAGACACATCTAATGAGCTTACAACGCCAGACGCTTTGTTATCTGGAATCGCTACCGCATCCGAGTTGGTGTAGCTAGAAGGTGTAGAGCCGCCACCAGATGAATCACCCGAACCGTTATGCGTCGCGACAAGAGAAACACCAGAGTACGCGCTGTAGCCGTAAACCAATACTTCATATTGCCCTGCGCCAGATACGTTCAAGCTACAGCTTTCGCCATTACCGCCCGCCCATGAACGACAGTCGTAAGTGCTGGTGCTTGGTGTGCCATTAAAGCGCACGTAAAGGTCAGCATCACCAGAGCCACCACTCATATTGAATGTCGCTTGCGTTGCATCCGCAGGGACGTCAAACACAAGTACTGTGCTTGATTTGCTGCCGCCAGAAAGCTGCGTTTTCGCCACGCCATTTTCTAGAACGTTGTCGTTGCCAGAGCCACCGCCATCAGGACCATTACAGCCTGCGTCTAGGTATTGTTTCGCTGCTTCAGCATTCACAAGACCATGACCAGTGCGGTTATCACGACCTGTTACGTCGATGTCCGCTGCTGTCTTGATCAGCGCGTTGCGTACTTGCGCTGCGGTACAGGTTGGATGGTAACTCCACACCAAACCCGCAACACCGGTTACGTGTGGCGTCGCCATCGACGTACCATTGTAGTACTCATAGTCTTCACCCTTAGTGGTCGATACCGTGATGTCTTGACCAACGTAACCCAACAACTCCTGACCGAAGGCACGATCAACTGTCACTGACACAATACGCGCCGCGTTGTTTTGATCGACAAGGAAAGGATTCTGCAAACCCGGAAGCTCAGAGTTACTGTACACAATCGCCGCACTTGCGCCTGCATTGTAACACGCTTGAACTGCATCGATTTCTGGGTAGTTGCCCGATGATTGGTTGCCCACACGCTCGGTCAAACAGATCTTGCCCGACATATCGCCACAGCTGAAGCTGCTAACGGATACGTCACAGCTTGCTAGTGTCGCCGTAATAGAACCGACAACAGGATCAGGACCGTAACTGCCGCCCGATTGGACCAAGCGGTTGTGAGGAACAACGCCGCGATCAAACTGGCTAACACCGTTCAAGCGAATGTCTGAAAGCTTACCTTCGCCAACTGTCACCGTAGACAGAATTGCTACACCCGGACCTGCGATTTCAACTTGGTCTGTCGCTTGAGAGAACGCCGCGTGATCACGCTTATCATCCACCGCCGCAACAGACATTACCGAATCGTAAGACGCTGGGTAGCTGTGCGCAGTATTCCCGCTATTACCCGCAGCAGCAATCAGCAGCACGCCTTGGTCGTAAATTGTTTGCAACGTGTTTTTCTCCGTCACACTTGATTGGCTACCACCAAGGCTCATGTTGACCACGTTCGCGCCGTTGTCAGCACAAGTTTGTACCGCTTTCACCAAGCTGGATGAGTAGCCCCAACCCTCTTCATTGAACACCTTGACGATGTGCAAATTCACGTTTTGGTTTGGCATAACGCCTTTGATGCCCTCTGTGTTGGCAATCGCGGCAATCGTACCCGCTACGTGTGTACCGTGAGCGTTGTTGTTCCCCGGAACACTCCAAGAGCCTGTACCACTATCGTTTGTACCCGACACTCGGTTACCACTCAGATCGTTGTGTGCGAGGTCGTAGCCTGAATCGATGATACACACAGTGCGGTTGCCTGCACTCGAGTCATCCAAAAGCTGAGCGTTAACCGCCTCATAGCCCCATGGGATAGTCTCACTTAACAGATAACGCGGTGGGTCAATCTCCACGTATTCCACATCACTGCGGTTACGCAGTTGCCCCAGTTCCGAGTCTTCCATCTCCACACTGTAGATTGCGCGGTTTCCTAGCTTTTCCACTTTACGCGCTTTGAGCTGCTCTAAAACCGACTCTTGCGCGATGCGTGGCCCCCAGAAAGAGTTTCCACCTAATGCTCAAGGAGTGGACGTATCTTCTTTAAATTTGACGATGTATTTAGTCGGCAAGTTAGATTCGTCGAACCCCGTCAGAGGAGCCGCATGCGCTGACATCGAAAATGTCATCGCAACTGCAACGGCAGACAATGAAAACAAGCCATTTAATTTATTTGTTGTGTAGTGCATTTGCTCTATTCCTTTTGAGCTGATTTTTATTCACTTTATGCTCATGAAAAATCATAACCGTGAGTTATGCATGAGCTAATCAGCTATAGAGCATCTGTTAAAAAATCCAAATAATTCATTTTATAAATACATGATTATTAATAAAGGATCATTTAAACAACAGTTATAGTTAACATTAAAAATTAATAATTATACTTATAAAGCAATTACTTAATTACACAAAAAGTGAATGTTAAATTAATGTTAGTGAGTAATTATTCTATATTTTATGAAATTATACTATTTACAAAATCTATTAAAAGTCGACTGCGGTACCAAAATTGATAAAATGAATAATTAGATATTTGACTGAATGACGTATTTACCCAGAATTAGGAGAGTTGATGAGATAAATTCTCATCTAAATCATGACGATTATCATTAAAGAGAGTGAATCATGAATAAGACCAGTACGTTACTTAGTGCCTTGTTACTACCATTAAATCTTGCTCACGCAGCCGACTCATCAGAGCCTCCTTACCAGATAAATGCCTCAGAAGTGAGAAGCGCACAACAAAAGCAAACATACACCTACGTACGATGCTGGTATCGAACTAGTTATTCACATGATGACCCAGAAACGGACTGGGAGTGGGCAGAAAATCCAGATGGCAGTTATTTCACTATCGAAGGCTATTGGTGGAACGCACTCTCGTTTAAAAACATGTTCTATACCAATACACCACAAAGCGTGATCAAGCAGCGCTGTGAACAAACACTCGATCTTGCGAACGAAAATGCGGACATTACCTACTTCGCTGCCGATAACCGTTGGTCATACAACCACTCGATTTGGAGTAATGATCCTGTGGTGCAGCCAGATCAAATCAACAAGGTCGTGGCACTGGGTGACAGCTTGTCGGATACCGGGAACATCTTTAACGCGTCACAATGGCGATTCCCGAATCCAAATAGCTGGTTCTTAGGTCATTTCTCTAACGGGTTTGTATGGACAGAATACATTGCTCGAGCGAAGAACTTGCCGCTATACAACTGGGCGGTGGGTGGCGCTGCTGGCGAAAATCAATACATCGCGCTAACGGGCGTTGGAAAGCAAGTCTCTTCTTACCTCGCTTATATGCAGCTGGCGAAAAACTACAACCCTGCCAATACACTGTTCACCCTTGAGTTTGGATTGAATGACTTCATGAACTACAACCGCAGCGTTCCGGAAGTAAAAGCAGATTATTCGGAGGCCTTGATAAAACTAAGTGATGCTGGCGCAAGAAACTTCTTACTCATGACCCTACCTGATGCGACCTATACGCCTCAGTTCAAATATTCTAGCCAAGAAGAAATCGACACAATCCGTGCAAAAATCCTTGAGATGAACGAATTTATCAAAGCGCAAGCAGCTTACTACACAGTACAGGGACTCAATATTACGTTGCACGATACCCATGCACTCTTTGCTAGCTTGACAGCTAACCCGGAACAACATGGCTTCAGTAACGCAACGGAAGCATGCCAAGACATCAACCGCTCGTCTGCTGCTGATTACTTGTACAAACATTCGCTGCGTTCTGAGTGTGCGTCCGTTGGTTCAGATAAATTTGTATTCTGGGATGTTACCCACCCGACCACAGCAACACATCGCTACGTGGCTGAGGATATGCTAGAAACCACTGACCAACTTTCGAATCATCCATTCTAAGCGGTCTATAAGAACCTAGAACCTCTCAACATTTGAGAGGTTCTATCAATAGCAGTTAGAGACAGACCCAAGCAAAACGTTCGGCTTGGGTTTATCTTTTTTATCGAGGGTTTACCATCATTTATTGTCAGTCTTGCTATGATGATTTGGTAAACCTATGAGGAGCTATAAATGAACCTAAAACGCTGTGTGTTGTTACCGTTAATGGCTGCAACGCTATTTGGTTGTGCTCAACATCAGTCTGATGACTCCGTGAACATAATGACAATTAACATTGCTCCAGAGCTCGTAGACTGTGTCGGTGTGGCTCCGATGAAATGCATGGTAGTAGATGGTAACTACTTCTATGATCAAATAGACGGTTTCGAGTTTGAACCCGGCTATGGGTACACCTTACAAATAAAGCGCATCCAGCGGTTCACTCCTGAAAATGCGCCTGCCGACGCTAGCTTATATCGATATGAACTCATTGAAGTACTAGAGAAGCGATAACAATACGATTCATTGCCCATTGAAAGGAAATTCCTATGTTTGGAAATTGGAAACGAAACCGCCAAATTCGAGAAGTCGCAAAAGATATCACGCCGAAATTAGCGCTCAAGTATGGTGAGAAAGCAGGTTACTCGAAGGAAGAGAGCGATTGGGCGCTGAAAGAAAACGGGAAAACAGACAATACCTTTACCCTAATCGCATACGGCATGTTGATTAACCAAACTGCTTATGTGCCGATGGGTCTAAGCCAAGAGCTAGGTGAACATGCTGAATTCCAATCAGAAGTCTCACTTGCTTTGTTTGACCAAGCGACGGCTCTGGTGAGCGTCAGTGCTTTACTGACTTACGCGGAGATTCAAGACAGCCACAAACAACAGCCCGCTACCGATTCGGATGATTTCGATGCTGATGGAGGAGACTTTGGAGGAGACGGCGCTGGAGATGGTGGCGGTGAATAGCATCACGCTAGCATCTGTGGCAATAAAAAGCGGCGTTGAGTCATCTCAATATTAAACACGAAATGGCTCATCACGAGCCTTTTAGCTTATCACCTTGAGTAACTTAGAAGCTTCGTTTTGCTTACACCAAGCCTTTCAATTTCGCCAAACCATAAGCGGCGATGGTGACGCAGTCTTTGATTTCACCATCTATCATCATTTGCTCGAACGCTTCAACTGTGAACGAGCGTGTGATCAAGTCTTCTTCTTCACTGTCTAGCTGATTGCCCACTTCAGACAACTCACTCGCAAAATACACATGACAAGTCTGGTTTAAGAATCCATAAGCGATGAACTGCGCACCAACGTACTCCATCTTATTGGCTTGCATGCCCGTCTCTTCTCGAAGCTCACCTTTTGCTAGCTCAAGATGATCCGCATCTGGATTTGATTCCCACGCCCCTTGTGGGATTTCCCAACAACGTTGCCCTACGGTGTAACGAAACTGCTGTACTAAGTGAATCACGCCGTTATCGATCGCTAGAATCGCTGCACAGTCTGGCTTGTCGACCACACCGTAGATGCCTTCTGCTCCGCTAGGGCGTTGGATCTTATCTTCACGTACCGTCATCCATTTGTTTTGATACACCACTTTGCTGTCTAGCTGCTTGATGTCTGCCATGAGAGTCCTTACTGCTTGATTCTTCGAAATTAGTTATTGGATTAGAAGCCATTCTAACGCTGTTTGCGTGTCAGTTTGTAGACGGTTTTCAAATTCAACGCGCTTATTGGTATTCAATATATCGCATCAAAACAATCATTCATCGCAATGATTACGATGGTGTGAAATGGCAAGTTTTCAGTTCGAGGAACTCATATAGTTAACCCATCGACGCAAGGCATGGCTTTGCAAACTTGTTCATTATTGATTGAGGGTTCTTATGAGCGCATCGGATAAAGTCTACGGTTTCAACACTCCACAACGTCTGTTTGTTGGTTATACCTTGGCGGTATTGGTAGACCTTACGGTACTGAACTTCTATGACGAATATTGGGATTTTGTAACCATTGGATTTCTTTCGCCGCAGCGTTACTGCTTCAGTTGCTCTTGAAGCTGTCTATCAAAGCCAAAGCGGAACACAAAATCGCAGAGTACTTTAAATCGAAGCCGGGTACGGCACCTAAGATTTACCGTGGTATCTCGACTTACGTTATCTTGGTCGGTTCGAAGTTCATCATGCTAGAAGCCATTAACATTATGTTCGGCGACAAGGTTGACTTTAGTGGTCCTTGGAACGGTGTCGTCGCCTTCTTTGCGGTGGTGTTTACCATCCTGATTTCAGAAGTCATCGTCGGTAAGGTTTACTTCAAGCTTGGTGAGAAAGAGCAACAAGCACAACGTGAATTAGCTGAAAACAACGCTAGCTAATAAGCAAAATCGATGAATACAAAACAGCATCGATAAAAACCAAAAAGCGCTGAGAAATCAGCGCTTTTTTCGTTTACTTGTTCACTTAAGCTTAAGCGACGAGGATGCTCTTAAGCTCGTTCAACGATTCCACCGTGTAGCTTGGTACAATACGCTCATCCACACTTGCACCTGTGGTGTTCAGCCAGCATGTTTCAATACCGAAGTTGTTGCCACCCAAGATATCAGAATGCAGGTTGTCACCCACCATCAAGACACGCGTCTTACATGGGTTACCCATTTGCGTCATCGAGTATTCAAAGATACCCAGATCCGGCTTAGCAATACCAACTTGCTCAGAAATCACCACATGCTCGAAGTAATCGCTCATACCTGTGCGCTCTAGGCGAATCGCTTGCAGCTCGGTAAAACCATTAGTGATGATGCCCATTTTGGCTTTACCTTGTAGCGCTTCCATCAGTTCTTTTGCGCCCGGCAGCAACGTGCAGATGTCTGCCATCGCTTCTAAGAACGCACTGTTGAGATCCGCCGTTGTGGTGTTGAGCTTTTCTGCCCACTCAGTAAAGCGTTTATGCTTGAGCTCATCTGCTGTCACTTTACCATCTTGGTAATCCACCCAAAGTGGCTTGTTCACCGTTTGGTAATGGGCAAAATCTTGCTCGGTAAAATCTACGCCTTTGCGAGAAAACATCAGCTGCAAACCTTTGAAGGCATCAAAGTGAAACAAGGTTTCGTCAGCGTCAAACAAGATCCAATCGTATTTCATTTTCTTCTTTCCAATATCCAGGTCGTTTTCTGCCGCATAGTCTAATTGTTTTCTTCTTGAAGATAATCTCTATAATTGGAAAATGATTGTATCGTTTTTCTCAACAATAAAATTAATAATAGATAATCCCAATAACCTAGGAGCACGCCGTGAATGCCATTGCGTCACTGCCAGTATTTGTCGCTGTCGTCGAATGCGGCAGCTTTTCCCTTGCCGCCAAGCAGTTAAACCTGACTAAATCGGCGATAAGCAAACGCATTAACCAACTCGAAGATGACCTCGGCATTCGCTTGCTTAATCGCACTACGAGAAAGCTCAGCCTAACCGAAGCTGGACGTCGATACTTCGAGTACGCTTCACAAGCAGTCAACCTTGCTCAGCAAGGCGTCGATGCCGTTTCTGAGTTGCAAGGTTCACCCCAAGGTAGGCTTAAAATCACCGCCTCGATGTCTTTTGGCGTTTTGCACATTGCGCCACTTATCAGCGAATTTCTTGCACGTTACCCGAAAATTGAGGTCGATTTACAGCTAGAAGACGCCATGGTGGATTTGGTTGAACAAGGCTTTGATTTGGGGATTCGCATTGGCGAACTTGCTACTTCTAACCTTGTCGCTAAGCGCCTTGCTCCGTGTAAAAGCGTACTGTGCGCCTCTCCCGCATACCTAGAAGAATTTGGCGTACCAACCAAACCAAGCGATTTGGTGACGCACAACTGTTTGCGTTATTCGTATTTCCGAGGCGGGGTGGAATGGATGTTCATCAACAGCGGTAACGAATATAAGGTGCTGCCGAAGGGCAACTTTGTGGTCAACAACAGCGAAGCGATTCGCCAGTTGCTTTTGAGAGGTTCTGGTATCGCTCAATTGCCGACTTTTATTGCAGGTAAAGACTTTGCTGCTGGCAACTTAAAACCACTGATGGAAGAGTTCTCTCTCCCTGAGCATGCCATCTATGCGGTGTTTCCAGAGCGCAAACACATGCCATTGAAAGTGCGAGTGTTCATTGACTTCATCAGCGAAAAACTCGGCACTGATACACCGTACTGGGATCGCTACTGACAGGTTCTGACACTCCATCACATTAACCTTATTTCGAACTTAACCAAACCACAGAAATAAGGAAAAAACATGGAAACTGTGATTGAAACTGTACAATTTCGTCTGACCAATGGCGCAACAGAACAAGACTTTATCGCTGCGGCAGAACAGTCACAAAACTTCGTGAAACAACAGCCAGGTTTTTTATACCGCTCATTGAGTCACGAGGCTGCAAGTAATACGTGGACTGATATCATTTACTGGCGGTCACAGGCAGACGCAACGAATGCAAGCAAACTGTTTACTCAATGCGAAGATTGTAAACCGCTAATGAACCTGATTGAGCCCGAAAGTGTTGAGATGAAACATCACAGCGTGAAGATGTGCAGCGAATTAGAAGACTAACCGAGATAGGAACACCATGAGCAAATCAGAGCGACTGTTTGAACTACTGACTTTGTTACGTGCTAAACGTTATGCGGTGACAGCAAAAGAGCTGGCAGACACCATGCAAGTCAGCGAGCGCACTATTTATCGTGATATTCAGTCGTTGCTGAACTCTGGAGTTCCCATTCAAGGAGAAGCTGGAGTCGGTTATATGCTACAAGCCGGCTCTCATTTACCGCCATTAATGTTCAGCGAAAAAGAGATAATGGCACTAGAGCTCGGTATGCGTATGATACGCGCTTGGTCTGATGTCGAGCTCGCCGATGCCTCGCGATCCGCTTCTGCTAAAATCCTTTCCGTATTGCCCGACAAACTCAAACAACAAGTGGAAGACTGTCCACTGATTGTACCTGAGTATCACATCCAGTCAGAAAGCGCGAAACGCGGACAATTGCTGCGTCATGCCATCGATAACAACTTTAAGGTCAGCTTGGATTATGAGGACGAGAGCGGGCAAGTGACCGAACGTAAAATCCAACCGTTAGGCCAGTTCTTTTGGGGCAAGGTTTGGACACTCGTCGCATGGTGCGAACTACGCCAAGATTATCGCCAATTCCGCCTAGATCGAATCCAAGCGATGCGAATGCATGATGAAGAATTCTTAGTAGAGGAAACCAAATCCCTCAAGCACTATATTGCACAGTATAAGCCGAGGGATTGAATCTCATGCATTGTACAAAAATTCCTCTGAAGGGGGATGTAGTGCAAATCTAAACGCCTTCTTAAATAAAAAACCATTTATTATCTGACACTTAGAGTCCGTGCATATTGCTACACTACGCACATGAACATTTAGTTAATCTAATGTTTCATTTTTAACAGGTGCGCAACCATCATAGGAGCGCTAACTTAAGTAGCACGTCAACCACACCGGAGTGTGAAGCTATGAAAGTACTGATTCAATACACCCAAGCGGGTAAATATCGTGACCAAGCGTGGGAATCACTGACGCTAAAAGCAAAAGGCGAGATGCAAGCCGTGACGCCTTCTTATGCCGCACAACTTATCGAACAAAACAAAGCAACGCTTGTAATGACGGAAGACGAACAAGTGATCTTCCATTCTTAAGTAACAGGCAGCGATAAAAAATGAGCTCAATACTCGAGCTCATTTTTGTTTGATTGGTAGTTGGCTATCACGATCAATCTTGAATGATCTTGTTGCCGCAGTTTTCGCAGATTAGATGACGAGAGAACTCATCCATAGACGCAAGGAAAGCACCAAACACTGTGCTTTTTAGAAAGCCAGAAATGAATTCCTTCTTACTGCGATTCTTATCTCCCTCAAAAGCACTTTTCTTTCTGACCAACACCACAACATGATGCGTTTCCACACCACACGAAGGACACATAACAACTTCCGTCTTTTTAGACATACTAAGCTCCTTGAAATCGATTCTGTTTTCTAAAAATTGTCTCGTTAAAGCCTCGCACTGACCTTTTCCCTCAGCGCTCGCGCATACTCAGTTAATAGTCGAGCATTGTCGGCGGTTTCGACGTCCCCACAGGCTTGGCCTTGATAGGTAATATTTGGACTGGAATACACAGGTAGGAGGTTGTCTGAGTAGCTCATGATGGTTCCAGAATCACCACACAAAGCAGCATGAGCATAACGCTTGATCTGAGATTGGTTATCCTCTGTCGTCATGGAGTTGAGTGTTCTACTCTGAAGCTGAGATGACAGTGTTTCTAAATCATGTTGTGCCCACGCTAAATGCCCTAGCTCATGCTCCAAGGCGAATGGAGCAGCTCGTACATCAGAAACCACAAAGTTAGGAAACAGATCGACCCACGTTTCGGCGATTTTGTACTCATAATCAAAGTAACTGTTGTCTTCACTTAGGACTAGCACAACATAGAAGTTTGGCTCTTGGTACGCGCGTTCCAACAAATTGCGGTGTTGCAGATTAAGTTCATAATGGGAGGACAACATGTCCGCTGGCTTCGCGTTGCGAGCATCGAAGAATTTATAACCAGCACTCTTACGAATCATGGGGATACATGAGTTTGAGAGAATAAGATTTGAAAAGGCTAAGTCTTCCTCGATTCGTGCTTCCAATGCTTCTATGTCGAAATCGCTGAGAATGGAGTAGTCAAATACGAATTGAACCCAAGTCTCGACTTTTTCTTCTTGGGGACATTGCGGAAGCACGAGCTTTTGGGCATCAAAATAGAGGCGAGCGCTCGCGAACACCGCCACCACAATTAAGCAAATACTTACAACTTTCAGCTTCATACATTCTTCTTACAAATTTCGCAGGCAACAAACATAAGCACATGAAATTTATAAATTAATGAAATTGATATGTAAATAAGCGCTTATTGGTTATGAGAATAAGCGCCGTGGGTATGTGTGATTACTCGTCCTAGTTTAGGCGACGAATCAATTTGGCAGGCGTACCGCCATATAGACAATCTGGTGGAACATCGCTGTTTACCACTGAGTTAGCAGCAATGACTGAGCGAGCGCCAATAGTTACCCCTTGGTTGATCACCGAATTGCCACCAATCCAGACGCTATCTTCAACTGTGATTGGCTTACAAAAGGTTTCCCACTTGAGTCGGCTACGGTAATCCAGAGAGTGCGAAGCGGTATAGAATTGAACACTAGGGCCGATAAGAACGTGGTTACCAATGGTGATTTTAGCGCCATCCAACATCACGACATTCATATTGATGAAGGTCTCTTCGCCGA
Source organism: Vibrio sp. D173a (assembly GCF_030248475.1). NCBI lineage: Bacteria > Pseudomonadati > Pseudomonadota > Gammaproteobacteria > Vibrionales > Vibrionaceae > Vibrio > Vibrio sp. D173a. The sequence continues at coordinate 15,837 of NZ_JAHGAH010000039.1, read as the reverse complement.
TTTCAATCGTCTTACCAAATTCACAATGCAGCGGAGCTTGGATGATGCTTCGCCCAACTTTACCAAATAGATTCTTTTGCAACGCATCGCGTTGAGATTCATCGGTATTGTTATTAAACGCCATCAACGCATGAGTAGCACTAGAACGCATTGCTTCGATTTCTTTATCGGTACCATCAAATATTTGGCCCGACATCATTTTCTCTAATTCGGTCACTGGATCATTCCTAAACTTTTGACCAAGCTAGATTAGCGTAAAAGAGGAATAAAAAAAGAGAAAAGCACGGGCTTTTCTCTTTCCTATTTTGTCGTTGTGTCACGTCGGAGTTATACGATTTCCCAGCTGTGAGTCATCTCAACACCGTCACCTAGCATTAGGCACACTGAGCAGTATTTTTCCAATGAGTCCGCCGCCACTTTAGCTACGATTTCTGGGTCTAGTGCTTCACCAGAAACTTCAAAGTGAATGTTCACCTGGGTAAAGATACGTGGCGCGGTTTCACGACGTTCCGTGGTTAGCTTCGCGTTAACAGAAGCCACTTTCTGGCCTGCCGTTTTCAGACCATCAACAACGTCTACAGAACTACAACCACCTGCGGCCATAAGAACCATTTCCATCGGACTTGGCGCTGTTGCACCGCCATTGCCATCCATCACGACTGAGTGACCAGATTGAGACTGACCGAGGAATTTAAAGTCTTCGACCCATTTTACTTCTGCTTGCATGGTTTCCCTCATTAATGCTTCTGCCTCACCGATGATTGTCTTCCGGTGAGCGTGTATTTTATGCCGTTACTGTAGCCCCCTTGAAAAAAAGGGCAAAGAAATTTTCATCTTCACTGTAATTTTTTCGCTCTTCAGTCTGTCCTGTTACGTAAGATTCATTGAGAAAATGACGTTTGAGGAAGTTATGAAGAAAGTATCTAAGTTGTTGGTGGGATTCTCATTCACACTCCCTGTACTGTTCATCTTGCTAAGTAAAACAGGTACCGCCGATACCATGGATAAGATGAACGCATCTGGTAAAACTTACATCGCAACACTTGCGGGTGGCTGCTTCTGGTGTACCGAATCGGATTTAGAGCAATTACCGGGTGTGTTAGACGTGGTTTCTGGTTACTCAGGTGGTGATTTAGAAAACCCAACTTATCGACAAGTCTCTTCTGGCAAATCCGGCCATATTGAAGTGATTGAGGTGAAGTACGATCCTGCTGTCGTGAATTACGAACAAGTATTGGATTACTTCTTCCGCCATATCGACCCGACTGACGACAAAGGCTCATTCGTCGACCGTGGTCCCCAATACCGTCCGGCGATCTTCTATCATAACGCCGAGCAAAAGCAGATTGCTGAGCAGTTTATGATGGAAATCGACAAGGCGATGATCTATCCAAAACCGTTGAAAACAGAACTGATCGAGTTTGAAAAGTTCTACCCCGCGGAATCGTACCATCAGGATTACTACAAGAAGAGTAGCCTGAAGTACAAATACTACCGCTACGCATCAGGTCGCGATAAATACCTCGACGAAGTGTTTGGTGATGATCGTAAAGACAACCCAAAAACACTGCGTGAACTTATCAACGAAAAAGAGCTGGTGTCGAAAGTGAAGGTGTACGAGAAACCTTCAGACAAAGAAATCAAAGCTAAATTGACTGAGCTTCAATACTACGTGACACAAGAAGAAGGCACGGAGCGTCCCTTTAACAACAAGTATTGGGATAACAAAGAAGCAGGCATTTACGTTGATATCGTCACTGGTGAGCCTTTGTTCTCATCAACAGATAAGTACAAATCTGGCACAGGTTGGCCAAGCTTTACCAGACCAATTAACCCAGGCTACATCGTAGAGAAAACCGACTTTAAACTGGTTTATCCACGCACAGAGATTCGCAGTAAGTTTGGTGATTCACATATTGGCCACGTATTTAAAGATGGCCCTAAGCCAACGGGATTACGTTACTGCATGAACTCAGCCGCAATGGAGTTTGTACCAGTGAACAAGATGGCGAGTTTAGGTTACGGCGATTACCTGTACCTATTTGATAAGTAGCTAGACCACTGTTTTAACCAAATTAGGAGTGAATAATCAGCGCGATGAAAGGTTTTAAATCCAACCTTCCCATGAAAGTCTGTCCGGTCTGTCAGCGCCCATTTTCTTGGAGAAAGAAGTGGGCGCGAAATTGGGAGGAAATCGTTTATTGTTCTGAGCGTTGCCGAAGAAATAAATCAACGAAAACGTAGGTCACTCCGACCCTCTCTGGAGAACGCTATTTCCTTTGTATTAGCGTTTGTACGCGTTCTATTACCAAGGTAATAACGTCCCATCATAAGCCCAAAACGCCCCGCTATCTTGCGGGGTTGCTTTTTCTATCAAACCTAATAAATCCTTTGCGACTCGCTCTGGTGTGAACAGCTTTCCCTCTGGCACATTGGTTTGAAAAGGTGCCGACAAAACTGTATCTGTGGTACCTGGGTGAAGTGACAGCACCGTGCCATGCTTGACCATTCTTTGCCATTCGATCGACATGGTTTTAAGAAACATGTTTAATGCGGCTTTCGATGCACGATAGCTGTACCAACCACCTAACTGATTATCGCTAATGCTGCCAACTTTGGCCGAAATGGTCGCAAACTTAGGTGCAGTACTGCGCTTTAACTTTGGCGTGAAGTATTTCGCCAACAGTAAGCTTGGCAAAGTATTAACCGTAATGGTTTGCTGAAAAAAGTCAGCATCGAGCGAATTAAGATTCTTCTCAGGGCCTTTCTCTTGGGTGTGCAACATACCAACGCAGTTCACCAACCAATCGACGTGTTCAATATGCTCACTGAACGCTTTTACCTCTCGTTCTTGCGATACATCCACTTGATGCCAAACGACATTTGGGTGTTGCCAATCTGGTTGCCGCTGACGATAAGTGGCATGCACGCGCGCCTGAGGGAACCGAGCTGCGGCTTCTTGCACCATCGCCAAACCAATTCCACCGTTACCACCGACGATGAGTATTTCCATCACAAGTTCTCCACGTTTTCTATGTAATGCTCTGCCGTATCGAGTATCGCTTGGCGTTGTTGTTCTTCCATGTTGTCCCAAGAGCGGAAAATCATCCCAATACGCGGATTGGTTGCAAGACGCTTGTCGTGCTTGTTCATAAAACGCCAATACAAGCTGTTAAACGGACACGATCCTTCCCCACTCCTCGCTTTATTATCGTAATGGCAACCCTTGCAGTAGTCGCTCATCTTGTTGATGTAAGAGCCACTCGCCGCGTAAGGCTTGGTACCAACAATGCCGCCATCCGCAAACAACGCCATGCCACGAGTGTTCGGCATTTCGACCCATTCAATCGCATCAACATAGATACCGAGATACCACTCATCCACTTGATCTGGGTCGATCTCGGTTAACAAGCAAAAATTGCCAGTGACCATCAAACGTTGGATGTGGTGTGCGTAGGCGTAATCGAGGGACTGACCAATTGCATTGCGCATACAGGACATTTTGGTTTCGCCATTCCAAAAGAAGTCTGGCAGCTTTCTTTCTGCGCCCAACTCGTTCTTTTTCGGGTAATGAGGCATGTTCGCCCAGTAGACGCCTCGGATGTATTCTCGCCACCCTAAGATTTGGCGAATGAACCCCTCAACCTGAGAAATGTCGATGTCCGCGTTGGAATGAAATGCCTTGAGTGATGCATCAATGACTTCTCTCGGGTGTAGCAATTTGCTGTTCAGCGAGAATGAAATTCGGCTGTGATACAAGCTCCACTTAGCATCGTGCTGACCTGTCATGGCGTCTTGAAAACGTCCGAACAGCGGCAGACAGACTTGGCAGAAATGCGCGAGTAAAGACAAGCTTTGCGCGCGATTGATTGGCCACAACAAGTCTCCTTCGAGATTTCCGATGGTTTTGATGTCATGTTTTGCCAACCGCTCAACAATGCCACTGACGTCGGTACTGAACATCAAAGGTTGTGGCAGTTGTTCGATGTCTTTGACTTTGAGCTTGTTACGGTTGTTGGCATCGTAATTCCATTTTCCGCCGACGGGCTTTCCGTCTTGCATCAAGATGTCGAAGCGCTTGCGCATACGACGGTAAAAGTGCTCCATCATGATGTGTTTGCCTTGAGGAAACTGCGATTCTATTTCTTCAAACGGCAACAAAAAGTGTTCCGAATCGACACAACGCGTCACGACCCCATCAAGCTTTAGTTTGGCTAACTGCTCTAGTAAACGGTATTCATCGGGGCGTTGATATTCAAACTTACTTGCACCAACTTCGCTCACGTAGTGTTGCAAGACTTGCTCAAGATCGTCGAAGGATTGTGTGTCATCCAGTGTGAGGTGCAGAACTTGATAACCTTCGCTCTGACGCTCTTTCGCAAACTGCTCCATTGCAGAAAAGAACGCACACGCTTTCTGAATATGGTGCGTGACGTAAGTATTCTCTTGCTTGAGCTCCGCGACCAGGTAAAGCACTTGCTTATCCGGTTGCTGAAACCAAGAGTGCTCACTATTAAGTTGATCGCCCAAGATCAATCGTACGGTTTCAAATTGCATTACGGTTTCTCCGCTGACGAAGCTTGGTCACTGCTGCCCATTATGATAGGCCAATCGACCATATCTACACTATCCAAATGCGCGCCGGCACAACGACCTTGCCACCTATCGATGAACTCCATGTGCGGATCGTACATTTCGGTTTGCTTTTCGAGGTTGAATTGTCGTGAACCACGCGGATCAGCACCAACGCCTGCTAAGTATTGCCAATTTCCCCAGTTCGATGCCACATCGTAATCTACCAATTGTGATTCAAAGTACGCCGCGCCATAACGCCAATCGAGACCAAGTTCATGCACTAAACAACTGGCGACTAACTGTCTGCCACGATTCGACATATAACCGGTTTCATTAAGTTGGTGCATACACGCGTTCACGATAGGAAATGGCGTTTCACCTTTCTTCCATTGCTGAAAACGATGAGCATAAAAGCTGGTGAGTGGTGCTTGATTTTGGATGCCACCGAATCGGAAAAGCTGTCGTTTGTGTCGACGGGCATACCAATAAAAGTACTCCCGCCATAATAGCTCAAAGTAAATCCAGTAGGTCGACTCGTTTGCTCCCTTCAAACGTTCATAACGCTTGAGCATGGCATAAATAGTTTTTGGCGAAAGGCAGCCATGAGCTAGCCAAGGAGAAAACTTAGTCGAGTAATCCATACCATCCAAGCCATTGCGCGTCTGCTTATATTCACTGGCCAATGTCGAGGAAAAATACCGGCGAGCGTGTTCAAGCCCTGCTTGCTCTCCACCGGTAAACAGGCAAGGCTTAACGTCGCGAATCAGTCGTAACGTTGGCAAGGCAAGTCCTGAGGGGGTTGGTGGTAAGGCCGTTACTGTGGCGAATGGTTCCTCCAGCGATACGTCCTCCGCCTTTTTACGAAACTTAGTAAAAGTGTCAGGCAAGTCTTCAAGGGCAAATGGCAGGTCTTCAACGGTAAGTAGGCTGCGCACTTCCTGCTGACAAATCGTTAAATGCTCTAATTCTTGGCGGATACGATCAACCACGTCTTGCTCTTCTGAGCCAGGGAACGCATCACAATACAGATGTGTCACGCCAAGCTTCTCTACAGCATGTTTGATGGCTTGATAAGGATGTAAGTCAACAACCTGTAAGCGCTGATCGAACGCATTCAAGGTCAGATTGAGGCAATGTAATGACTCATCTAAAAATTGCTGCTTAGCCGACCCAAACATCGATTCCTGCGCAAAGTGAGCTAAAAATGGAGACAGTTTCGGATAACAATAGACACATATTAATGCGTCGACTTCCTCACTGGCTCGGGCGAGCAGCGGGTTATCATGCATCCTCAAATCGTTGGAAAACCAGTACAGTCCGATTGTTTTATTCAAAGAAAGCGTTCCATGTGTGAGTTTTTCTATCTAGTTCTTACGCACAATCCTGCTTCACGATCAGACTGTGGATTGCTACGTCTACAAATTATTCAGCAAAAGTCCTTGGTAAACAATTTGTTAAAATTAATTCTATAAATTATTTAGTCAAACTCTAATATTCATAGACGTATTTGATTTTTTGCTCATTTTTTTTAAGAAAACCAAACAAAAATGATAAAAAATAAAGCGATATTGTTTTATATCCGTTACCCTTAACCTAATTCCATTTTGCTTGCCACATTGCAGAAATGACCGACGAATTTAAAAAATCAACCGCGAATCTAAAAAAAGCGGTACCACTAATGATCAAGAACCACGTAGCAGCGACACCAGCAAACTACGCCTTGTGGTACACCTACGTAGACAAAACCATCCCAGAGCTTAACCAAGAGTTAGATATGGTTCTGGAGAATTATGACGTCTGCCCACCAGCGATGCACAAGCAGCTCTACAACAGCTACGTCGCGAGTAAAGCCGAGACCAGTTTAGAAGAACTCAAAACCAACGTAGAAGTACTGTTGGGTGAAGTATCTAGCTCGATGAGTGACACTATTACGGATACCTCCTCCTTCTCTGATATGGTGGACAAAAGCTTTAACAAGCTCGAAAAGGTTGAAGATAATAGCCTGAGTATTGAAGAAGTGATGAATTTGGTTCGTCAGCTCGTCGCGGAATCTCGTGAAATTCGTCACTCGACTCAGTTTCTAAATAGTCAACTAACGACGGCTAGTGAAGAAATTTCTCGTCTAAAAAACCAATTGACTGAAGTACAAAAAGACGCTCTTTTCGATGGTCTTTCCAATCTGTATAACCGCCGTGCTTTCGACAGTGACCTCCAAATGCTGATCGACAGCAATCAAGCAATGACCTTGGTTATGCTGGATATTGATCACTTCAAAGCATTTAACGACAATTACGGCCACTTGTTTGGCGATACCGTTATCAAAGCCATCGCACGTCGTCTGCAACAAAGCTGTCGTGATGGCATCAGCGCTTACCGCTTTGGTGGCGAAGAGTTTGCTTTGATCATACCGAATAAATCGTTGCGCATCGGTCGTCAATACGCCGATACGTTACGCCGAATGATCGAAAAGCTGCGTGTCCGTGACAAACGTTCGGGCAGCCAAGTGCAAAGTATTACCGCTTCTTTTGGTGTCGCAGAGTATGAAGTTGGCGATACGTTGGAAAGCTTGGTTAATAAGGCTGATAAACAGTTGTATGAAGCAAAACAACTGGGCCGAAACCGAGTAATGCCGCTGTAGAGCTTGCTCGCCAGCTCATACCGCCCCTTTTAAAAGACAAAACCCCAAGCATGTACTTGGGGTTTTGTCTTTCTTGGGCTGGCTCGTTATTAATGATGCTTCCTAAACCATTTAATCAATGCTGTAGCAGTAGCTAAGGAAGTAGTCGTCGCCGTTTTTCGCGGTGTACTCTTTGTCTTCACTACACGCCATCGGTTTTCCTTTCTTATCACCTTTAATTAGGCTGATCCAATGACGCATTGCGGTCGGTGCATTACCAATAAACTCAGGGCTGAAGGTAGTACGTGTTTCCAGTTGAATGTCATCAATGTCCATCAACTCCACACAACCCGTGCCTTTATGACAGCCAAACATCACTTCTACGTGGCTGCCTGACTCATCTTTAAATAGGATCGATTTCGGATCTTCTTTCTCACCAGTGTACGCTACAAAATGTTTTGGGCTTTTCAGACCGCTGTGTGTACCGTCTTTGAAGTAGGCCATTACATGACGGTAATCAATCACATAACTTGACACGTCTTGGTGTGAGCCATTCTCCAGTGGGAACATACGGTCCAGTAGTTGCTTTGCCTTAACTTGCTTCTCGCTTTGCTGCTCAGCACTTACCGCCTCGACGGCAAATACGGCTTCAGCGATAAATGGGCGTTCTTGTTGTTGGATGTCTTTTTTATCGAAATTCAGCATATTCATCGTCGTTTCCTCGCACTTAAACACTCTTCCTAGAGTAAAAACTTAAAACCCTTGTTTAAGTTTCAGGCAATTCTGTGAAGTGGATGGTCAATTTCCTTGCCTGCTCATTATGTAGACTAGCGAATTATTGACTACAATTTCACAACAAAAATTTTACAATGTGAATTTTACAAAATGTCTGTGTCAAAAAGTCTTATCCGCCAATCTCATTTTCTCGGGACGAAAATTCGTAACCTGAGGAAGAACAACCATTTAACGATGGAAGATTTGTCTGCGCGTTGCGTTAGGATCAATCCTGAGTACGCGCCGTCGGTTTCTTACCTATCGATGATCGAACGTGGAAAACGCGTTCCAAGTATCGATATGTTGGAAGTGATCGCCGAAGTTTTCCAAAAAGAGCCTGCATGGTTTTTAGATGATGAGCCAGAACTGGAAGCGATCACACCAAATAAAGGTAATCGTGGTGGCATCAATGGAATGGCCCTTGAACCGAGTTTCTTGTTCTCCAATGACATCCTGCAAATCGCGATACCAGAAATGCTCTCCCAAACTGGTATCACTGGGCGTCAGTTTGCTCATCTGTTGATACGGGCCCACCAAGAGAACCATCAAAACCACTTCCCAGATCTGGAGCGAGCCGCTGAAGAAGTCGGATTAAAGCGTCTGAACCTGTCAGTGGAAGATCTGATCGACATTGCTAAAAGCATGGGGTTGGATATTCGTTGGGTAGACCGAGCGCCACAGGATGTGATTGATGAGCTTGGCGTAAGTGCGAAGCAGCTGATCACCTCTTTTATGGAGGCGCCGGGGACGATTTACCTCAACAAGCGCATGCGCGACTACCCAACACGCCTGAAATACGATTTAGCCGTTTACATTGGCCATCGTGTACTTCACAGCAGCGACGGCATGAGTAATGTATTGTCGATTGGGCATCAGAACAACTGGGAACAAAGCGGCTCGCAAGTATCGAACTCCGAGCTTAACTCACAAGACATTTTGCAAGCGTGGCGTGATTTTGAATCGAGCTTCTTTGCTGGAGCCCTGCTGTGTCCAAAAGTACCGTTTCGCCAATTACTCGACCGCTCTGGTTATGAAATCGATGTACACAAAAAAGCGGGCGTCTCCCCTTCTGTTGCGATGCGCCGCATGACGGTCGTATCACCTTATCCGCATTGGCATTACTTTGATGCTTATGGCCCGGGTAAACTCAAAGCCGTATATCGTGGTAACGGTATCCCGCTTCCTTGGGGTAATATGCGCAAGGTCAACGACCCATGTCAGCACTGGGCAGTGTTCCGTCGCTTATCACAACCGCTGGACACCAGTTCAGCACAAATTTCGATTCTTAATGTCGGTAACGAGCCACGTATCTATTGCTGTGAGTCAGTCAATGTCTTCGACCCAGCGGGCAACAACCGCGTTCTATGCGCAGGTATTGACCTCAACCCTGCTATCTCAGCTCAGGGCGGGGATGCGATTGCCATTGCAGAAGAGCTGAAATCGCTGTGTGTCTCTTCAGGGGGAAGTACTGTCATACCTCAGCACATCAAGAAAGATCTCACCACGATAGCCAAGATTCTCAACATCAATTGGATAGAAAGGGGAATTCAAACCCAAGCAAGATTGATTTGTTCACGAGGAGCCGTATGTCCAAGACAACCAAGTTGTTATAACAAGTGCGGTGAATCAGCGGATTCAGGTGACGAGCCGCAAATTATCGAGCTCTAGAAAGAAAAAACGCCAATCACAATAAAGGTGATTGGCGGTATATACTTGTGAACAATGTGTATTCACTAACAACGTCAGTTGGCTAGGTGACCCTCGGCTTAATAAGGGTCAATCTGTATAAAGCACGATACGTGCCAACTTTTAAAAACGCCTTTTTTCTTCGATCCTGATGCATATTGGTGCTTTATTGAGCACATATTTTGCAAATCGCATTTGCAAAATGCAAATTGATGCGAATATGCCACCATGCGCACTGCTACTAATCCATTTATCAGCAAAATGGAGTTTTAATAAGAAAGAAATTCAAAATTAAAAGCCCCGCAAGTGTGCGGGGCTCTAGATTCATGGTTTTACTGATTATCCACCGTAGTGTTTTTGCTGATACATGCGTTCATCGGCGATTTTCATCATCTGTTGAGGTGATGTCATTTCAGGATCAAACATCGCATACCCAATGCTAGTTCTCAGATAAATCAAGTCTTGTTCATAAATGACTGGATTCGAGCACAGAGCAAAACGAAGCTTTTTCACCAGAGCATGAATGCTGTCTTCCGTTTTCGGATTATGGACAATCACGAGAAATTCATCTCCTCCCATGCGAGCCACAATATCCGAACGTCGTAAACTGCTTCTAATCCGCTCAGCACAAGCGATCAGCACTTTATCGCCAGCATCATGACCATAGTTATCGTTAATATGCTTAAAGCGATCAAGATCGATATTTACAAGCGCAAAGCTGTAGCGCTTTTTATAGCGTTTCGCGATCTGAAATTGATGCTTGTAAGACTGCATAAAGTAACGACGATTGGGCAGCTGGGTGAGTTCATCATGCAGTGCTCGGTTATCGGCCACAATATACAATCGGTAAATCACAATCAGGGCGATACTTAATCCAAGAACAATCGGATAGCCGACTAATCTCGTTAGCTGCAATGTGTACCATGGTAATTGCTGGTCTAAGTCCGCACCGGAATACACCGCCAAGCTCCAGCCTCCGTAGGGAAAATGCACTTGCTCTTTGGCGTAAACCTTCCCACTAGGCTTCGGCTCACCGAAAAATATATCGCCAAGCTCGCCACTGCTGTCATAACCACGAATGGTCATCGGATAATGAGAAGAGAAGTCCATCACCCCGGTTTCTCGGAGCAAACCATTAAAGTCGATCACAGCACTGATCACACCCCAGTAATCCTTGTTTATTGGAGGATCACGAAATACAGGCACACGAACAATCAATCCTCGCCCACCCTGAACGAGCTCGACTGGACCTGCGATGAATATCTCTTGAATGTCTTTGGCTTTTTGGATTTGAACCCACTGCGCTGGCACCGTTCGGTAATTCAGCCCAATAACACGCTCGTTCCCTCGACGTGGGTAGATATGGCTTACCACATCATTTTCCGCGATGCCGATTACCGTAATATGATTGCTTTTATTGAGGATACGATTCGCAGCCATGTTTAACTTGCGGTTTTCATGGTTCGGTAGCAATGTAATAAGAGTCGCAAGCGTGCTAGCTTTGTATATGTCAGCCATCAGGTCCGCTTCTAAATTGGAGCGGAGCATAGAAAGTTGTTCTTTGGCCTCAACTTGAAGTCGCTCTCGGTGAAGGTTGAGCTGATTGTGGTGCAACAACTCAATGACTCCAACGCATAGGGCAAAAAAAGTGAGGAAGAACAATGCAAAGTAGCCTTGCTTCTTCGATGAGTACTGCATCTGTTCCCCACTAACTCTCGGCGTTCCAAGAGTTTTCTTTAATTATTGTTAAAATACTTACTTACCTTAAGGATAACTAATAGCTATCGTAAAGGTAGTAAATATCTAAAAATCTTATCTATCAAAAAGGCAAAGTGGGATGCAAGTACAAGGCGATTTATTCAAAAGTTCATTTTGGCAAGAAGTAGCACAAGGGAAGATCTACTATGAACCTCACTTTCTCGGTCACTTAGATGCTGATCGCTGCTTTTCGCAGCTTCGCGCAACCTTACCTTGGCAACAAGAAAGCATCATGATGTTTGGACGATCGGTATTACAGCCTCGACTACAAGCGTGGCATGGTGACGCCGCTTACACTTATTCAGGGCTAACCATGACACCTCACCCTTGGACACCGGAACTGATTGAACTGAAAACACGCAGTGAAGCCATTGCTGAGGTGAAATTTAACTCTGTCTTAGCGAATCTCTATCGTCACGGCCAAGACTCTATGGGATGGCATCAAGACAATGAGCCTGAGCTAGGAAGAAATCCTGTAATCGCTTCTATCAACTTGGGGGAAACTCGCCGATTTGTTCTAAGGAATTTACATTGTAAAACCCAATTAGAATATGAGCTTAGCCATGGTTCTCTGCTCATTATGGCCGGAGAGTTACAACATCACTGGAAGCATGCCGTTCCTAAAACAGCAAAACCAAAAGGCGAGCGTATTAATCTGACTTTCCGCCATATCGTGACCAACTATTGACTGAGTCATTACATATCAAAATTGCATTAATGCTAGGCTTGAATCTTGGCTCCCAATCGGAATGTGTTTATGCGTATCAGACCTATCAGCTTAGCCGTGTTGCTCTCCTGTTCACTGGCTTTTCAGGCGCAAGCCTCTCAAGAGGCACCGGTTTTAACCTATTCGCAGTCCGCACAGTTGATCAAAGATACGTACGAATCGCAGCTATATACCTTGCCTGCGTTTCGAGAGGGGCATTTCGGCCTTCGTATGTATCGCCAAACGTTAAATGAAAAGTATCTCCCCGCAGTATGGACAGACATGGCACAAGTCGCGAACCGTCTCAATCGTTTTGCCAATGAAGTCACTGCACCCGAGCAAATTTTTCTCTACTCAGAAGCACGTTTAGCGACTTACCACGACAAAGAAGACGAACGAAGCCAACGTCGCTACACCGTTACCAAGCACCAACCAGAATACCTCTACTTAGGCATCGATCTGATTGGAGCAATGGCAAGAGCGGACGAGTACGGCTTAAAGCACAAACAAGACAAATCGCTAAGGAGTGTTTTACGTCGATACGATTTCGCACGCTACGCCACTGACCCAGAGATGATAGAAGCTTGGGCGGCGCAATTGGCGAACCAAGTCTACTGGCTACGTCAGCTCGGCGAACAAGATGTGGTCAATGCATTTACCGATGCATTTCGCACGACCTACCCAGACAACCAAGACAAAAAACTGTCACCGCAGCAATACAGTAATAAGATCTACGGTATGACACACATTATTTTGGGTGATTCACAGTATTACCAAAAACAGGTGAATGAAGTTGACCATCAGTGGATTTATGACTACTTCCGCGACAATATCGACACCATCATTTTGCGTTCCAAAGAGGATGTAATTGCTGAGGTCGGGATTTCATTTCTCCTTGCGGGGTTAGATAATGACCCAGTCGTCGAAAAAACTCTTCAAGCAATCCAAAGTGCCATTAATACGCAGCAAGGGATGATCCCTTCCGTGGAAGGGGACTACGACTTGAAATATGGTGAACACCGCAATGTGTTGGCCATCATGCTGCTGGATTGGCAAGGTGTACACCAAGCCCCAACAATACAAAACCGGCCCCAAGCGTTTGAGTCTCTGCCTTATGGGTTAGTGTCAAAGCATTGATATCAACCCAGGTTACTGGATCGAATGGGCAGGCTTAAAAGCTTTACTTTTCAACATTTGCTCGTATCGAACCAATCGAAAATCTTGGAACCCCTGCATAACACTTTTGATCATCGGATTCTCAAAAAACTGACGACTGGCGCCTGTATAAAAAGTAATGCTGTGACTAGAACAACACCTTTCTAAGAAGCAATCTTCCATAAACTGACTCAAGCTATGATCTCGGATTGGAAAATAAATCATAAGACCTCTGCTGATCCCAGCAATGTGATTCAATATTTGAGTTCGAATCGACTTGGTCAGGAAAACCACACTCACCAAATAAATTGAGTTGTTTTTCTGCTCATAGACCACGTGCCCTACCAACATTTTTCTATAGTAAAAACAATAAATTTTGGGTTGATTAAGTTCAAGCTGATTAAGAGTGTCGATGATATCTCCCCCGTTCATTCTCAGGTGAGAATCGATCACTAAAGCTCTATCCTCCTCTTCCAACTTATCAAAAGGCACGTGACCAGTATGGGTGATTTCATAGTCGTATACCGTGCTTAAATTTTGAGAATTGACCGGATGTTGCAGGGCTTTCTTGACGACCTTTAACTCCTGAGAATCATAGTGGTATGGCTGCTGAAAGAAATGTGCGATACCAAGACGCCTTAGTAGCGTTGGCTCGATTTTTTGCCTTTCCCACTGGCTCAAGGTTGCTTGATTCAAGCGAGAGAACACACGATGCGAAGAAGAAAGCAGCTCCGCCAAACTGTCTTGTGAATATTGATATTTTTTCCTGAAATGCTTCAATGCATCGGCAAATTGAAGTCGGTCGAACTGCATTTTTTCTCCTAGCCAAGCGCCAATAATTGCGAAAAATATGTGTAGTTATAATTAGAATAGACACCAAATTGTGATTGTGTGAGTCAATAACACTTCAACTCAAGATACCTGCATTACATGACGTTATCTGTAATGCCTTCGGGGTAATTTTCATGCAGTGGGGTGGCTTCTTCCTCAAAACCCACGCGGCTGCCCTTTGGAATGACAATTAAGCCACCGTCAGTCATCTCAAAGCGCGCTTTGTCTCTTTTTGGTTTCTCACCAATCACTGTGCCTGGGGCGATCTGAACATCTTCTTCAATAATGGTTCGCGTAATCCGGCTATTCGCTCCGATTTTACAGCGCCCCATTAATATGGATTCATGCACAATGCTGTTTCTGTCTAACTCACATTCCTCACCAATCACGGAGCGAATCGCGCATGCTCCTTCTATCTGACAACCTGAGGCAATGTAACTGTCTTTGATGCGAACTTTGATTGCTTCGATGTTGCAATATTCTATTGGTTTTTTAGATTCAACCCTTTTACTCAACAGTGCATCAGTACCACTCTTACCCGCAACACTCTGTTCCACCAGCATCATCATCTGCAGTCGCCAGTAATCATCAAGATTATTAACGTTATGCCAGTACGTAGGTGCTTGTTTGTCGTCAATCTCGCCAAGGTCAAACAGTGCCGTTTTCACTCTACGAGCAAGCAGAGAGACGATGTCCTTGGTCAAGTCATGCTTACCATCAAGCTTCTTGGCATTATTAAACAGACCTTTGACCAACACGGGCCGCTGAAAGAGGTAATTTTCCGTTAGCACCATTGCAAAGCCCGGTTTATTCGGAATTTCTGTAGGAGTTTGCGGTTGGTGTTGAATACTAATGACTTGGCGCTGCTCATCGAGCTCAACCACATGATATTGAGAGGCTTGCTCTACAGGGACTTGAGCCACAACTAACGTAAGTTCGGCTCGTTGGATTTGATGATACTGAAGTAAAGAAGTGATGTAATGACGATGGATTTGCTCGCCACCAACCAATAAAACGTGCTCATCAGTGGGTCGATTAAAGGCATCCAAATGCTGCAATAAAACATCTGTCCAATTTTGTCGTAAAACCGGTAATTGCTTAGCCTGAGAATAAATTGGCTCAAGCACTTCGATTCTTGATTTGTAGTCTCCCCATGCATGCTTTAGATGATCCATTAAAGACGAGCAGTGGAAGCGACTCAATATGAGATTACGTTTTATCCCTGCTTGAATGAGGTTGGTTAGCGAAAAATCAATTAAACGATGAGAACCTATGAAAGGTATGATGGATTTACAGCAGGTTTGAGTGAGTGGAACTAGCCCATTCCAGCCTCTATCGGTTAATACCACCGATACGATTTTTGACGTCACGTACAACTTCCTTATTCTATTAATAATTTAGAAAGTAAATGCAAACCGTACGCAAGTACTATTCAATTGAGGTGTCAATTTACTCAATAATGAATATTATCGGGCAATGACCTACCCAATATTTAACTCACCTCTCATTCGGTAGCTTAATAAAATAAAACCCGCCGGAGTGGCTGTCTCTTATACACAAATCCCCAAGCTTATAGCTTGGGGATTTTTTTGAACTCTTTCAAGTGTGTGTGATCTGATCACTTAGCAATCCTTACTGAAACACTAAGATGACACACTCAGACGCTAAACTTTGGGCACAAGAACAATTTGGACAAGCACAACTTAAAGACCCTCGAAGAACACAACGCCTCATC
>NZ_JAHGAH010000389.1:0-878 GCF_030248475.1 Vibrio sp. D173a | reverse complement strand
CGCCCGCTTCTAACATAATGGTTTGCTTATCACCCCACATTGGCATCGCACCGCCGCGCGTTCGCGTGCGAGAAAACGAGATACCCGGCAGAACAAACTGCGCCACATCATCTTGCAGACCTTGCTCGTAGTTCTCTAATAGATAACGAACAAAGACTGTACGCTGCCAACCATTGTCGAGACGCCAGTAACGCTCGAGTTTCAGGTTCGATTCCAAGCTCTTGGTATCTCGATTATCAACATTCTTCATACCGTAAGTGACTTGATAGTAGTCATTAAGCACATCATCGAGCGGGATCTTGTAGCTGGCGGTGATGGTCTGCTCGGGTTTAGATATAGACAGGCTGCTATTAAAGCTGTGTCCACTGCTGTTCACCCAAGGTTTTTTCCATTTCAGACTGCCCTTTACGCCTAAGTCGGTAGAAACACCAATACCCGTTTCGAGCTGATTTCGTGCTTGAGGAGCCAAGCTCACCTTCATTGGGATCTCACGACCATTACCAAGTTCGCCAAGATCAGGTTCGACAAACACAGAAGAGAACCAGTCGGTGTTGGAAA
Organism: Vibrio sp. D173a; assembly: GCF_030248475.1. Taxonomy (NCBI): domain Bacteria; kingdom Pseudomonadati; phylum Pseudomonadota; class Gammaproteobacteria; order Vibrionales; family Vibrionaceae; genus Vibrio; species Vibrio sp. D173a. The sequence goes on along the minus strand of NZ_JAHGAH010000389.1, from coordinate 320 downwards.
GGTTTTGGTTATATTCCCCTACCTTAGCAATTTCATAAGGCTGCCCTTGTTCGAAAGGTTTCAAAGACTGAACCTTGTCATCCTCAATCTGACTGCCCATCACTGTTGTGCTGCCAAAGTGATAGCGAATACCACTGTCATAGTGCAATCGCACATAAGCACGGTTGAGCTCAGGCGCCACTTCTAAGCGGCTTAGGTCATAATTACCATCGAAATAGCCTTTGGCTAAACCCAGGTTGCGCATCGAAGACTTTAGGGAGTCATAATTACTATGGTTAAGCACCTTGCCTTTTTGAAGGTTACTCTTTGCTACTAAGGCT
>NZ_JAHGAH010000388.1:0-778 GCF_030248475.1 Vibrio sp. D173a | reverse complement strand
GTTGTTCTCAATCCTCGATGATGACCGCAAGAGCGTGATTGAAGTGAGTGCGATTCATGATGAAATGGGATACCGCCTGATTCGTGAAAAGCTCGCTGCACAGTACAATCTGAGTAACCTTGAGCCGAACATTCAGGTCTTTAATGTGGATGTACGTGGTGACCGCTCAATGACGCTGCAATACGTACCACACGACCGTATCCCACTGGATAAAGGCTACGACGAGGTAATGAAGCACCTCTACCGTTTTGTGGTGTTAGAAGAACTGAAAGACACCGGACATCGAGAAATCCTCGCGACATGTCCAAAACGTAACGATTATGGTGCGAAGATATAGTCAAATCTCGTTTAAGCCTAATGTTAGGCCTAAACCATAGATTCCAAGCAACCTAATAACAAAAAAGCGCATCGGCCGAAGCCCATGCGCTTTTCTTTTACTGGCGTAAGCTGATTAGCTAGTTAGCTAGCCATTATACGATTGGCTTTTGACCACGCTCGATCAGTTTCAATAAGATGTTGTCTGCAGATTTACCTGCCACTCCAGCCAGCTTATCTGACAATTTTTTCTTCTGAACGTAGTGGATTGCCAGTACCGTTTTCTCTTTGCACGCATCCACAACGATGTCATCAGAAGTACGAATTTCGTCCACCAGCCCTAATGCATGAGCCTGTGTACCAAACCAGTGTTCACCCGTCGCCACTTTCTCAAGATCAAGCTCTGGGCGGTGATCACGGATAAAGTCTTTAAACAGACCGTGTGTCTCTTCAAGCTCCTGCT
>NZ_JAHGAH010000387.1:0-610 GCF_030248475.1 Vibrio sp. D173a | reverse complement strand
CAGGGGGAGACCATATAGGTGAGTAACGCAATACAAAAGCCGCCGCATACCACCTTAATCACTTAAACCAACGCATAGCGAAAATGCCACGCGTTGCGAATCCCTCTTAAACAGATTGTTATGTAACTATCTAACAGCAATAGAGATCTCAACTTCATGAGCACTTTTATAGTATTCAAAGTCTGTTGTGTATGCGCGTTTGTAAAGGCAGTTTTCAGAACTAAAGTAACTCCAGACTTTACCCCAAAGATCTATAACTGCTTGTGGCATTTCACCGCTTGCAGCAAAAGTTACGTATTTGCCAGAAGTAACGTTAACTTTTACTGAGTCTGATAATATTTCTGGTGACAAAGTATCCGAACAAGCGATAACGTCAAAAGCCCCCGTGAAATCAGACTCATAATTTGTGTAAATGCCAAAAACTTTTGATTTTTCATTCAATTTTGGAGCAGCATTTGAGTAAAACTTTGCCCAAAGCTCTCCAATTTTTGCAGTCGATGGATTTACTTCACCAGCATTAGTTGTGCGAATGACGAACCCCGTAGCCTCAAAGCCGTTTATTTCACTGATCTTCATTTTTCCTCCTAGTTACATAACGCTTTTTATACGG
>NZ_JAHGAH010000386.1:0-1121 GCF_030248475.1 Vibrio sp. D173a | reverse complement strand
ACCCTGGTATTGCCGGGATGATTCTATTCATCCTTTTCCCGTTGGCGTATACCGTCGGTCTGGCGTTTACTAACTACAGCGCGAAAAACCAGCTTTCTTTTGATCGTGCACAGTCTGTCCTGTTAGATAGAACGTATCAGAGTGGTGAAAGTTTCCCATTCACTTTGTACAAGACTGAGCAAGGTCACCAAATTGTAGTGAAGAATGGCGATGAGCTACTGGCGACGCCAACTTTCCAGCTTGATGGCCTCTCTGCAACGGATCTTGATCTAGCGCCTATCACTGAAGCAACGGGTGACAAAGAGCCAATCAAAACTATTGTTAAGAACCGCAGTGCATTAAGTGGTGTTGACCTTCATCTTCCAAGCGGTGATGACATCCGAATGAGCGGTCTGCGTAAGTTCGCAGCAGTGGTACCACTGTACACGCTTCAAGATGATGGTGAGTCGATCTTTAATAACCGTACACAGGAGATGCTGCGTCCAAATATGGATGTGGGCTACTACCAACCAGTCGATGAAAACGGTCAGTTTGTTGGCAATACGGTTTCTCCTGGTTTCGTCGTAAACATCGGTACTGACAACTTTGAGCGAGTTTGGAAAGACGACGGCATTAAAGAGCCTTTCATCAGTATCTTCATCTGGACGGTTGTATTCTCAATCCTGACGGTAGTATTCACGCTAGTTATTGGCTTAGTGCTAGCAAGTGTTGTTCAGTGGGAAGAGCTTAAAGGTCGTGCAGTGTACCGAGTACTGCTGATTCTGCCTTACGCGGTTCCAGCATTTATCTCAATCCTAATCTTTAAAGGTCTCTTCAACCAAAGCTTTGGTGAGATCAACATGGTATTGAACGCTATCTTTGGTATCAGCCCTTCTTGGTTCTCTGACCCATTCCTAGCGAAAACCATGGTGATGATCGTGAACACTTGGCTTGGTTTCCCTTACATGATGATTCTGTGTATGGGTCTACTAAAAGCGATTCCTGATGACCTTTATGAAGCGTCTGCAATCGATGGTGCGAACTTCGTCCAGAACTTCATGAAAGTAACGTTACCAATGATGATTAAACCTCTGACTCCTCTATTGATTGCGAGCTTTGCGTTTAACTTCAACAACTTCGTA
>NZ_JAHGAH010000385.1:0-4824 GCF_030248475.1 Vibrio sp. D173a | reverse complement strand
TAACTCAGCGACAGTTTTATCACCTCTAGCAGCATCAAGCGCCACCTTAGCTTTAAATTCGGGTGAGTGGTTTCTACGTTTTCTAGTCATAATCTGTTCCAGTATTTTTAGGTACTATACAAACAGATCAATCACTTAAAGTCATGTCCGAAAATTGGGGGCCACTTCTCTAACATGGATTTGTAATGGCAGATTAAGCCGTCGTAGTTTTTCACTTTTTCCATGTTAGTGACGTCGTCTTGTGCCTGTCTCTGTTGCGAAGAGGTCGACTGACAGCCTGCCAAAATGCCCAACGTAAGCAATACAATAGAAATACGTTTTCCAATCACTGGTTATTCCTCTATATATTTAGCGTCATCTGCATGATTCCCGGTGCGAGAATCAGAATCACGATTGGAAACATGATGAAAAGGATCAAAGGCACACTCATCTTCGCAGAAAGTTTTCCGACCTTTTCTTCCACAGTAAGAATTTGAACTTTTCGCATGTCCTCCGCGAGATCACTCAATACTTGAGCCACAGACGTACCGTATTGCAGGTTTTGAATAATGGTCAGCACAAAGCTTCGTATCGGTGGCGTTGGTATGCGCTCACTAAGATCGTTTAACGCCTTTTCTAGTCCATGTATTTTTGCGGAATCCGATGTGCGTTTGATTTGATAACAAAGGTCTGAATCAAACTCGGCCAATTCTTTTCCTAGGTAAACCAATGCAGCCTCTATCGTCATACCGGTTTGAACACAAACGGACATCATGTCTAACAGATATGGTAGTTGAGCAGACGTCTTTCTAATCAATATCTTGCGGCGCATTTGAAGCAACGAGTCAGGGCCAACAATCACAGCAATAAGCGTGAAAGTAATGACGATAAGTTGGTTGCTCTGTGTCATGTCCGACAGCAACACAAACCCTGACACCAAACCCAGTACCAACAATTTGGCAGGAAAGTAAAACTTCGCCCACTCCGTGTTGTAGTAGCCTGCCTCAATCATTTTCTGTTCTAATTCTTGGCGGTGTTCTTTACCAAAACGAACAAAAAATCGATTAACACGAGATGGCGAGCGATGTGCATTCCCCCCTACATATAACGCAATCTTCTTGCGTCTTTGTTCTGTACGAAGTGAATCGAATATCAGAAAAAGTAACGATACGAACAACACAATAAGAGCAGTCAATAACATCATGCGCGCACACCTCTTACCAACAGCCAAACAATAAATAACCCGAAGAACTCACTGCCAAGAACATAAAACAGCACGAGTCGACCAGATGGGTCATACAAAACAAAATTCACGTTATCTGGGTTTACGTAGTTAAGGATGATCATGAAAATCAACGGAATCGCTGCAACGATCTTGGCCGAGATTCTTGCTTCCGACGTCATCGCCATTTTCTTTTTCTCTAGCGTTCTGGCATCTACGAGCACGCGAATAAGCCTTGCTAACACGCCTTTTAACTGGCCGCCTCGAGCAATGTTTGCTCTTAGTGTTACGGTAAAGAACAGAAATTCCGGATATGGGTAGTTTTTACACGAACGCTGCAATACAACCTCAGGAGACTCACCTAATTTCAGTCGTTCTCCCATCAACTTGAATTCACGACCAATCGAGTTATCCATCACGTCGCCAACGTAGCTGATGGCTTGCATTAAACTGTCACCAGCCGTAACCGCACTCATGAGAATATTCAGAGCATCTGGAAAAGTGTTTTCAAAATCTCTGCGTCTTCTTGTCACCAAATACCGGTAACCAAACAGGGTTAGTAACACTGACAACCCTAGCGTTAGCCAGATGCTGGACATCAAGAGCAACTTAACGACAAAGTACCAAGAGACAATAAGGCTACCTGTAATGTACAGAGCGATATAAAGAGACGAACGCGGTCCCAAAACTTTAAGAGTTGGCGAGATCGACTCTTTAAACTTCTGCCAGCTTTGTTTGCGTACCAGAGATTTAACGTTGATTGCGTTGAAGTTTTCCGCTTCAACTTCTTCAATATTGAAAAACTGATCGACCTTTTTAACCTTTGAATCTCGGACTAAAAGCAGAACGAAGGCAAAGAGGATAAGCGAGAGCCAAAGCATGCTATATCCCCTTAAACGATGCCATCAGCTCATCATAAAGCCCGAAGAATTGGGCTTTTTTCACAAGCTCAGATCGTTGCATGATGCCACTCGTTACAAAGTCACCTTTAACGGTTTCCCCAAAGTGGGTATCGTCGTAACGGAAACGGTAGATCTCTTCCATCACTACGCTATCGCCCTCTAAACCAACGATTTCAGATATACTGGTTATCTTACGAGAGCCATCGCGCAGTCGGTTAACCTGCACAATCATTTGCACCGCACTGACGATTGTTCTTCGAATTGCATCAAGAGGCTGGTTTAAGTTCGCCATCATGACCATGGATTCAACACGAGCAATCGCATCACGTGGAGTATTGGCGTGCAACGTCGACATTGAACCATCGTGGCCGGTGTTCATCGCTTGCAGCATTTCAAATGCTTCAGAGCCACGACACTCACCAAGAATGATGCGGTCCGGGCGCATACGCAGCGCATTGATAACCAAGTCACGCTGGTTCACCGCGCCAGTTTGTTCAACGCTGGAAGTTCGCGTTTCTAATCGAACCAAGTTTGGTTGTTGCAAACGCAGTTCGGCTGCATCCTCAATCGTGACAATACGTTCATCTTCTGCAATGTATTGAGATAGCGCGTTGAGTAACGTGGTTTTACCCGAGCCTGTACCGCCAGAAATAAGAACGTTCATTCGACAGCGAGAAGCGATCATCAGTACTCTTGCCATGTCTGGAGACATAGAACCAAAGCCAATTAAATCTTCAAAGCCGATGTTCTGCTCTCTGAACTTACGGATAGAAATTGAGGTTCCGTCCAGAGCAATCGGTGGAATAACGATGTTTACACGACTGCCGTCTTCAAGCCTTGCATCAACTCAGCGTCAATGCCAGCGTCTTTACCTCGTTTTACCGCCACTTCGCTAAAATACGCCGATAGCGCTTCAGTCCCAACGACAGCCAAGAAAGGAGTGTCGCCAAGTAGCGCCATGTTTTCTGATGGGTTATAAGCGTAGCGTGTATCTAGAGACATAGCAGCGCGCATTGGCGAATAGTTTTCGGCACCGCCACCACGCTCAGGGTTACGATAGTAATCAGCAGCGCGAACCCAAAACTCATTCATGGATTTGGCTTTTTCTGCAGATGGAATGCCATCAACAAGCACGACCTCACCTGTTTCGTAGTACTTTTGACGTGCCTCGCTCGCCATTTGGATCTGCTGACGATATTGCTCAACCGGATCGCCCGTAAGTTGGTCCATATACTGAGTTGCCCCACCCATACCATAGTCAGTAAAGTCAACAAAGCCGCTGACTGTTGCTACAGAGTCTAAACGGGTATCCTGCATTGCAACTTGTAAGCTGTAACCAGCACCAGAGCAAATGCCTAGCTCACCGATGCGCTGAGGGTCAACGCCTGGAAAATGACTCAAGAATGTAATCGCATTCTTAATATCTTCAACCTTCATTGGCGCATTTTCCATACCGCGAGGATAACCACCGCTTTCACCGTAAGTACGGTGGTCAAAAGCTAGGGTAATATAGCCTTTTTTTGCCATTTTCTCGGCGTAAATACCTGCGGTTTGCTCTTTTACACCACTGGCTGGCGTAATCACTACAAGCGCTGGATAGTTTTTGCTTTCGTCATAATTGGGTGGCAAGAACACATTGCCAGCAATACGAACATTCTCACTAAGAAAAGCGACTTTATTTTTGCCATCGTGATAGTCAGCACCTAAGAAGGTTTCCGCAGCAACAGATGTTGTTCCTAAAACGGCACTCGCAACTAACGAAAGGGGGATCAATTTAGTAGTTTTCATATCTTACTCCATAGATTTCTGAGGTTTGCAACGTTCCCCGCTGCAACAGATGTATGTTATGAAAACCATAAGTGTTGATATATAGCACTCAAATCAATTCACTGTTGCCATTAAACAACAATTAAAGAGGTGCAGTTATAGAAATAGTCACAAGTATCCGTAAGTAAGGCATGACTTAATTACTTGGAGAGATAGTTTAAAGCATGACAATTTTTGCTAGCTATAGCCTTCCGCCGTTTTTTTATTCGACTTTATGTGCTCTGGGTTGAACTAACCGGTATCCTCTCGCTAGCGTCACTTCTAAACAAAAAAGCCAGCGTTGAATCAATCAACACTGGCCTTTGTTTAGTTAAACCGAAACGGGAATCAGTCTACAAAATACGGCAGCTGTTCTTCAGTCAGAGCACTGCCTCTCGCAAAGTCAGTATGCTCCGTTACCTTACTCACGTTCCAATTGGTTAGGTCTTGGCTGAATAAGCTCGCATTGGCAAACATGGATGACATGTTGGTAACGTTAGCTGTGTTCCAATTTCCTATATCTTGATTAAACGTATATGTTCCAGTAAACATCCCCCTCATGTTGGTTACGCTTGATGTATCCCAGTTCCCTATACCTTGATTAAAGACCACTGCATAAAAAAACATATATTCCATGTTCGTCACCTTAGAGGTGTCCCAAGAACCTATATTCTGGTCAAAATGGTCAGTAAATTCGAACATATGCCTCATTGACGTAACATTCGATGTATTCCAGCGGCCTATATCTTGATTGAACATAGTAGCGGCTTTGTTGCGTAATTCGGACAGAAAACCAAATTGCCCGAAAATTGAGTGATTATTAAACAACATGCTGAGTTTCAGGCATACCAAGCCCTGTAAGCTTGTTCAGCGCTTTAATCATGGCGTAAGTCTCACCAACTTGAGCGTTGTAGT
>NZ_JAHGAH010000384.1:0-5717 GCF_030248475.1 Vibrio sp. D173a | reverse complement strand
AGATTGTATTTCTGAGCTAACTCAGCGACAGTTTTATCACCTCTAGCAGCATCAAGCGCCACCTTAGCTTTAAATTCGGGTGAGTGGTTTCTACGTTTTCTAGTCATAATCTGTTCCAGTATTTTTAGGTACTATACAAACAGATCAATCACTTAAAGTCATGTCCGAAAATTGGGGGCCACTTCTGTGCTCTAGTTCCAACAATCGCTTGGCGATTCAATGTTGGTTGAAGTGAGTGTTATTTTTTTGTCTTGGCCAGTGAAGCAACTGTCGTTGTTTTGCCCTAAATCAGACTTGGCTGTCGCTTCAATTCTGTACGCTAAAGTCGCTGAACTGACGATATTAAATGAAAAGCGGTCTGAGTCTGAATCGCAGATCGTACAATGCCCACCAGATACCAATCCACCCCAGTCGTAGCCCCCGTCATAAGACGTTTCGAGTTCCAATTGAAGACGAGCAATATCACTAATCGCAACGGTGCGATGGGCAGTGATACTGTGGTTGCTATAAGACGGATAGGCGATAGCGGCAATGATACCGACGATCACAACGGCTATCAGTAATTCGATCAGTGTCATCCCTCTAAATCGTTTGTTGTATCCGTTACAACCAGGAATTCGAATCATGACGAGTAGTTCCCTTTTCACTTTTCCGCCTATTTTTCTTAGGTGATAGCATCAGCGCAAGATGAATTACGGCCCTTTTGCCGTTTGCATAGGAATTTGGGAAATGCCTCGCGGGTTTACGTTATTGGAGCTTCTGATCACCATCGCTGTAATGAGTGTTTTACTGGCAGCGGCAGCACCATCTTTCCAAAATGTTTTTGAAACCAAAAAAATGCAGCGCTTAGCTGATGAGCTACACGGTTTTGTTCTTCAAGGTAAGTCGGAAGCGGTTTTACGCAGAGAAAGACTCTGGGCCCACATTATTATGTCTGGGGCTTCATCAAGTGATGGCAATTGGCGAATAGAACTTACTGATAACGGAGCCGAAGGAGCAGGTACGGTTTTGTTGTCATTTTCGGGAGAGGCTTACAACGGAATTGTGGTTACGCCAAGTTATTCATCGACTCAAATCAGCTTCGATGACGTTCATGGTCGCCCTTCCGCCGGTAATATCAAATTTTATCCGGTAGGAGAATCTACAAAAGCACTCAAACTCATCTCTCACACTCTTTCTGCTCGCGTTCGTGTATGTAGTGATAACAACAATACCGAGTTCTTTGGGTACTCAACCTGCTCTTAAGGGATGAATATGTTTAACCAAAAAGGTGCCAGCCTCGTTGAGTTCATGATTGCTTCTTCTTTAGGGCTGATCTCTCTCGCTATTGTCGGTTCGCTTTATGTCAGTGGCCAAAAGGTGGCGATGGAGCGCTCTAAAGAGCTGATGTTATTGCAAAACACAGCCAGTGTTCTGCAGATGATGAAGAGCGATATTCAGCGCGCAGGATTTGATGGTGGCGATGGAAATTCGGTCAAAATATCCGGTGCAACTAACACACTTTATACCATTAGTGGCACTGACTCTGGGCTTATTGCATACGTTTATAACGTTGGGGTTTCTGGAGCTACGTCTTTGTATAAAAACGTGGTGTATGAGCAACGGGATGGCACACCTGAATCGCTCTTTGCGTGTGAAAAGAAGCAAGCCACTATATGGGATATCAATGATGTGGCCAACCTCTCTGGTACAGGGATGTGTAACACACTCTTCGACAAAAAGGCGATCCACGTTAATCGGTTTGACCTTGTGAGTGAGGTACTAGAAAACACCGACGCCAAGAGTGCTCTAATAACCGTTACCTTGGGGACTGAATTGAAAGATGCGACGAATATTCGTACGGAGCAGTCCTTTACTGTGAAACAAAGGAACTGGCAATAATGAATAAACAACAAGGTGCGGCAGCGTTACTGGTTGTCAGCTTATTACTTGTCGCAGCGTTAATGATGTCGCTTGGTAGCTACAAGTCTCTTTTTTATCAGATCAAACGTGCCAATAACCAAATTGAAGCGCGGCAGGAGCACTGGCGTGCTGAGGGGGGATTGGAGTGTGGCTACGCGATAAATAAAGCGGATATGTCGGTCACACCAAATACGCAAGACTACTCTAGTTGTTTGCAAAGTACCGTTACTGCAACTCAATCTTTGGTCGACCCGAAACTCTACGAGCTATCTTCGAGCGTAAACAACCGAGTTGAGACCTTCAAGAGTATTGAAGTAATTGGCAGACCCACTGGTGCTATACAGGCTCGCTCTGATTTGAAGTTAATGGGGTCCTATCTTTTTACGCCGGAATTTGTCGAGCCAGACACTTGTGTATCTGTTCGATTTATGACTTCAGTAGCAATGGAGGGCGCTTTTGTTACTACACACCCTTCTGGAAAAACGTGTAGTTCATCTCATATGACGAATACTGCGCGCTCAGGGTTATGCGTTTCTGGTGACTCTAACTGTGATGATTCTGCTGGCATAAACGACTACAAAGTGAAAGTCATTGGTAACAATCAAGATTATATTGGCGACGAAAAGATGTTTGAGCATGATTTTATTCATGACCCAAACCTTGACCCTTTTGAAGCGTTTTTTGGTTACCCTCGCTCCCAATTAACTCAAATAAAAAATGGATTCGTGGTGATTGATGGGAGTGTGGCAAGTAGCTCGTCAACAGTTCAATCTTGTGTTGATAGGATAATCAGTGCGTTTTCTGTGAGCGATAAAGTGTGGGTGGTTGGTGATTGTGACCTAGAAACCGGTATCGGAATCAACCTTAATGCTAGCCCTAAGCTTCTTGTTATCGAGAATGGCTTATTGTCGGTTAATGGTGCTGACTCTTTTCCCGGAACTGTTTACCAATTGTTTACTTCTACAGTCAGTGACATGACCGCAAGATGGACATCAGATGTCTCAGTCACTCCATTTATAGGAGGACTCTCGACAGACGAAATAAAAAAACTTACTTTTTTTTCCCGTGGCGCTTTCAAGCCTGTAGGTGGGTATGTTTTCGACACCCCTGGTGGGTTGGGTGTTTTTGGTGCCGCAGTTAACTTGGAATTTGATTCCACATCCGTACCCAATGATCACAAGAAAATTAAATGGAAAAAGGGTTCTTGGAATGATCTCTAAACAAAAAGGCTTTAGCTTAATCGAGGTGCTGATTTCGTTTCTGCTGCTTGGTATTGGCGCACTTGGTTTAACTAAGCTACAAATCTACATGGAACGTGAATCGGATTACGCGATTCAAAGTATCGAGGCACTGCGACTGGCCGAAAATCAACTTGAGTTGTTCCGCACTCGAGGTGCTTCTGAGGCAATGTATACTATGACACCGGCCAGTTTCGCTGCTATTGCAACAGGATCTTCTGCTACTGGATCTTATATCGTTGAGTGGGAAGTGCCTGCAGCAACGATCTCCGGATCTCTCAAGGCCATCACGATAACTTCTAGCTGGAAAGATAGGATGGGGGAAACGCAATCGATTGAGCTAAAAACAATGATTTCGCGTTACAGTGAGTTTGAAAACTAACGTGTTTTATATTCCTTTTGCAATTGCTTTTGTCGTAAGTATCTACAACCTTTATGCTTGGTTAGGTGGTTAATAAGTGGTTTTGCAACTGTTAATGCAATGGTGTACTACTGTTTTTTTTATGTTTAATTGATATGGATTTTTGCAAAATATGTCTCCAAATATGGAAAAAAGCGTAGAATCTTGTGCTTTCTTAATATCTATTTAATAGAATGCTCCACTGAAAATAGGCTATGGAACCAACATCATTCATATGGAGTTACCATGAGTAACCAAGCAGTAAATAAGGCACCGTCACCGAAGCCGAGCGGGATGGATCGCTTTCTGAACTTTATCGAGCGAGTAGGTAATAAAATTCCCGATCCAGCGATTCTGTTCTTCTGGGCACTAATCATTACTTGGGCTGCGTCTGCACTTTTGTCGAATGTTTCTTTCGACCTCCTAAACCCTCGAACTGGCGAAGCTCTTACTATTACTAACCTTCTAACAGGTGAAGCACTGGCAAGCTTCCTTGCTAATATGGTGACAACGTTCACGAGCTTTGCGCCACTTGGCATCGTTCTAGTAGCGATGTTGGGTGTAGGTGTTGCCGATTCTTCTGGCTTCATCACGACTGGTCTTAAGAAGATGCTGAAATTCACGCCAGCGAAACTTCTTACTCCAATGCTAATCCTTGTAGCAATCGTATCTCACACAGCGGCGGATGCGGGCTACGTTCTGGTTATTCCTCTTGGTGGCATCATCTTCCACGCAGCTGGTCGTCACCCTCTAGCGGGTATCGCAGCATCGTTTGCAGGTGTGTCAGGTGGTTTCTCTGCTAACTTTATTCCTTCAGGTATTGACCCTCTATTGGCTGGTTTCACACAAACAGCTGCACAGGTTCTAGATCCTGAGTACGTGGTTAACCCATTAGCAAACATCTTCTTTACTGGTCTATCTTCAGTAATCATTGTTGCTATCGGTTGGTACGTAACTGAGAAAATCATCGAACCACGCCTGAAGAACACTCCAATCGACGAAGACGCAGAGAAAGCACCAGATCTAGGTTCTTTCACAGAGCTTGAGTCTAAAGCGTTCCGTTACGCTGGTTGGGCAATGATGGCGGGTATCGCTCTTCTTGTTTTGGCGCTTATTCCTGAAAACTCTGCACTGCGCTCACCTGAGGGTGAGATCACAGCGTTCTCTGCGCCAATCATGAAGTCTATCGTTCCGTTGATTTTCATCCTGTTTATCATTCCGGGTTACGTTTACGGTCGCGTTTCTGGCACGTTCAAGACAAGTAACGACGTCATTAAAGCGATGGCGGATACTATGTCTACAATGGGCGCATACATCGTAATGATGTTCTTCTGTGCACAGTTCCTATCTGCATTCGCGCAATCAAACATCGGTACGATGCTAGCGCTATACGGTGCGGAAGGTCTGAAAGCAATGAACCTACCCGGTGAAGCTACTATCATCGGTATGGTTCTTCTAACAGCTTCTGTAAACCTTCTAATCGGTTCAGCATCAGCGAAATGGGCACTGATCGGTCCTATCCTAGTGCCTATGCTAATGGCTGTGGGTATCTCTCCTGAGCTATCTCAGGCGGCTTACCGTGTCGGTGACTCTGTATCGAACATCATTTCACCTCTAATGGTATTCTTCCCACTAGTGGTGGTTTACTGTCAACGTTACGTGAAGTCGACGGGTATCGGCACACTAGCATCGCTAATGATGCCATTCTCGATTGCAATGCTAATCGGCTGGTCTATCTTCCTAGTGGCTTACTGGATGCTAAATATTCCTCTAGGCATCCAAGCGCCATACACTTACACAATGTAAGAATGCTGAAGTTACTAAATAAAATTAAAAAGCGCTGGTCGAGAGACTGGCGCTTTTTTGTTTTCGTAAATCGAGAGCGGACTTTGTCCTACAGGACGTTGCGCTTCGAGAGTCGGGAACGCTTCACTTTAGAAATCGAGAATTGTGTACTGAAAGAATAGTGAAACAAACTCAGCTTAAACAGCGTTGACAGAATGTGCTCCTAGAAAAACAAAATAAATCGCATCCCGCATCCCGCATCCCGCATCCCGCATCCCGCATCCCGCATCCCGCATCCCGCATCCCGCACCCCGCATCCCGCATCCGCTTCCACTTCCCCTCTTTGAAGGTTAAAATCCACTTTCAATTACGACCTATCCCAAATACCGGAG
>NZ_JAHGAH010000383.1:0-337 GCF_030248475.1 Vibrio sp. D173a | reverse complement strand
AGCGAACGAGTATCGTCTGATGGATCCTCAGGATACTTCAAACGTAACTACGGTTCAGTTCTACGATAAGCAGAGCTTTATCAACCCATGTATGGAATCGTCGACTCGCTTTGTTGATAAGGTGATTTCAGAGGTCGCTGCAATGCACAGTGAGGCTGGCGCACCACTAACAACTTGGCACTTCGGTGGTGATGAAGCGAAGAACATTAAACTAGGTGCTGGCCTGCAAGACATTAACGCAGAAGATAAAGTGAGCTGGAAAGGCAATATTGATTTGTCTAAGCAAGACAAGCCGTTTGCTCAGTCTCCACAGTGTCAGACACTGATTGCTGATGGT
>NZ_JAHGAH010000382.1:0-965 GCF_030248475.1 Vibrio sp. D173a | reverse complement strand
AATTGGGGACCACTTCTCTTTCATCGCTCTCACTCTCTATTAAACCTCCATTATTATTGCGTTTTAAGGCACCAAATTGATGTGACCAATCTGATCTTTTATTAAATCCAGCCGTGGTTCTCTTTTTCATGAACTTTATGAACAAAACTTTGTTTATGCTCAATATTCTCTTTATCTACGCATTAGAGACATTTCGTTAACACCTTATTAACCTTGAGCTCATCACTGGCGAGCCACCCTACCTCGCCTAGGAAAACAAATTATAAGTCTCTTCAAAACAAGAGAGTCACCAACATAAGGAACGTGAAACATGTTAAAGGTACTCAAACCAACGCTCGCCGCATCCATCATTGCAGCTTCATTTTCTCTCCACGCTTTTGCTGCAGATGTTGAAAAACTCCACTTCCTAATCCCAGGTGGTGCTGGTGGCGGTTGGGATATGACGGCTCGTGGTACAGGTGATGTGCTGGTTAAATCCGACATCGTTGAAAATGTCTCTTTCCAAAACCTCTCTGGCGGCGGTGGTGGTAAAGCCATTGCACACCTTATTGAAACCGCTGAACGCCAACCAGATACACTGATGGTGAACTCAACCCCAATCGTTGTTCGCTCGCTCACCGGTATCTTCCCTCAATCTTTCCGAGATCTCACGCCTGTAGCCGCAACGATTGCTGATTACGGCGCTATCGTGACCTCCGCGGATTCGAAGTACAACACATGGGAAGATGTGGTCAAAGATTTCGAATCTAACCCACGTAAAGTCAAAATCGCAGGCGGTTCTGCCCGAGGCTCGATGGATCACCTAGTTGTCGCAGCCGCATTTAAAGGCGAAGGTTTTGATGCACGTAAAGTTCGCTACATCGCGTATGATGCTGGCGGCAAAGCAATGGCAGCACTTCTGTCTGGCGAAACACAATTGCTTTCAACCGGTCTTGGCGAAGTATTAGAGATGTCGAAATCTGGTC
>NZ_JAHGAH010000381.1:0-786 GCF_030248475.1 Vibrio sp. D173a | reverse complement strand
TGATTGCGCCTCGTATTTCCATAATTGTGACTTTGTGTGCAATAACGGATTTCAGTATCGGCTCGACTCGCTTTAGTATGTCGTTTTATTTAGTGGCAAGGTTGTCTTTGCTATCAAAAGTGAAAGTAGCAAAATCTCACGGGCAAGCTACTTTGACTTTATTAAGGAAGCATCTACTCCCGATAAATGAACGCACAACTCAAAGGTACACGCATGACTCTCAAAAGCTTGGCTTACACAATTAGCGCCGTTCTTTTAACTGGCTGTGGTTCGACTATAGCGACGAACGATTACAACGCAGACTTAATGATTACCAATGGCCAAGTCTTGACGATTAGCGCGACTAAGGACGTGATTGACGATGGAGTTGTCGTGGTGAAAGACGACCAGATCATCGCGGTTGGTAGTGAGGAGCTATTGACCCAGTATCGTGCGGAGAAAGTAATCGATGCTCAAGATGGTATCGTCATGCCTGGTATGGTCAATGCTCACAACCATCTTCCTATGATTGCATTTCGCGGATTGGGAGAAGAGGGGATTGCCTACTTCTTTCCTCTCGAAGCGGAAAAGCTAAGTCGTGAGCTCATCTACAATGCCACTAAACTCGGCAGCATCGAATTAGCGCAAAGTGGTGTCACAACCTATGCCGACATGTATTACCACATGTATGAAATGGCAAGGGCAACCAAAGAGGTAGGTCTACGAGCTGTTTTGGGTGAAACAGTGATTAAATTCCCGGTGGTTGATGCGAAAGAACCTTATGGAGGCATTGACTACGCAAAAGGA
>NZ_JAHGAH010000380.1:0-4106 GCF_030248475.1 Vibrio sp. D173a | reverse complement strand
ACTGGCGTTTTGGAACATGTTAGCCATATTGGTGACGTTGGATGTGTCCCAGCCACTGATGTTTTGATTAAATGCACTGGCGTTTTGGAACATGTTAGCCATATTGGTGACGTTGGATGTGTCCCAGTCACTAATGTCTGCACTAAACGTACTATTCCCTTGGAATAGGTTACTCATGTCGGTTACTTGAGAAGTACAAAAGTATAAATAGCCTTGTTGGAGAGCGTTAATTTTTTCTTGCTGACCGACAATACGATCATCTGCAACCATATATAAACGTTGCTTTTCAATAAATACCGAACCTATTTCGGCATCCGGGCAAGAAACAGTATCAGCATAGGTAGAGAAGCTATTGAATAACAAAGCAGCACTCAACGCAGTGAGTGTTAAAGGGTGGGTTAAAGCCATAATTATATTTTTACCAATTTTATATTTATGAGATGGGCGCAAAATGCGTGCGGAAGGGTAACCTGTTTCATATCAAGAGTGAATGGTTATTTTAAAACCATTGATTTTTGGAGTGTATGGCCCTTGATAACTTGATTGCCATTAATCTGAGTGGTTTTTTGGGGGAGGGACTCAATTTATATATTTAGGATTATTCTCCATCTGAAAAAGTGAAAATAACCAGCGAGCTTTCTGTATCATTTCGAACTTATTTTAATTAAATCATGGTTTTAACTATGAAACTACGTTCGATTATTTCCGCCTGTGCGCTGCTGAGTTGTAGCCACACCTTTGCCAGTGAACCAGAAACGGTAACCTGCGAATCAAATAAACCAGGAACCGTCATGGTTCAAGAAGATGAGTTGTTTGTGGTCGTCAATGACGCACTCATTCGCAACTCAGACTATTGGCAAAACTTTCTTGATGGCAACATTCTGCTCTGCACCACTCACGTAACAGACATGAGTGACCTGTTTGCTAAAGACCAATACTTCAATCAGGACATCAGCCGTTGGGACACCTCTCGTGTAACCAACATGGACCGTATGTTCTCCGGCGCTAAGCGCTTTGACCAAGACTTAACCCACTGGGACGTCAAGCGCGTCTCACGCCATATCGACTTCGCAAAAGGCAGTGGTCTGTCTGAAGATAGCCTTCCAACTTTTACACAATAACGTCTATTCAACCCTAGGAAAATACAATGAAAAGAACCATAACCTCACTTCTCGTGGGCGCCGCTGCGCTCGCTAGCCAAACCGCATTTGCTGTAGATATCTCAGTAAAATGCCCTGACCAACCTGTTAACTCCGTGATGCTTGAAAACGGGCAAGTCTATGTGGTGGTGGATAACACCCTAATAAAAAACGAGACGTTGCTCGATAAATTAGAGCAAGGCCACATAGGATTTTGCACAACACAGGTGACGGATATGAGTAGAGTTTTTTATGACCGAGTTTCTTTTAATACAGATATTAGTGATTGGGATACATCAAATGTGACGAACATGGCTTGGATGTTTAAAGGAGCTAAATCTTTTAACCAAGACATAGGTTATTGGGATACATCGAATGTCAGAGGAATGTACGAAATGTTTAAGGGGGCTAGTACATTCAATCAAGATATAGGTTATTGGGATACATCTAAAGTGACGAATATGCGCTGGATGTTTGGAGCCACAAAATTATTTAACCAAGATATAGGTCACTGGAACACATCAAATGTGACTGATATGGGCTACATGTTTTTTGAATCAGAAGCCTTTAATCAAAATATAGGTCATTGGGATACATCGAATGTGACGGCGATGAACCATATGTTTCAGCACACCGAAGCCTTTAATCAAAATATCGGTCATTGGGATACATCAAATGTGACGAATTTGGAATATATGTTTAGTCATGCAAGTGCCTTTAATCAAAATATCGGTGGGTGGGATACATCGAATGTGACAAGCATGGAAGGCCTGTTCCTAAGAGCACAAGCATTTAATCAAGATATAGGTGCTTGGGATACATCGAATGTGACGGCTTTTAATTTTATGTTTGATGAGGCAAGCGCTTTTAACCAATATATCGGTACTTGGGACACATCCAGTGTGAAGGTTATGAAATATATGTTTGCTGGTGCAAGTGCCTTTAACCAAGATATTGGTGCCTGGGATACATCAAATGTGACGAATTTGTCTTTTATGTTTGTGGATGCAAGCGCCTTTAACCAAGATATAGGTGCCTGGGATACATCAAATGTGACGGATTTTGGTTATATGTTTAGTGGTGCAAGTGCCTTTAACCAATATATCGGTGGGTGGGATACATCGAATGTGACAAGTATGAGAGCCCTGTTCTTTAGCGCACAAGCATTTAATCAAGATATAAGTGGGTGGGACACATCGAATGTGACAAGTATGGTTAGCATGTTTTATAACGCAGGTGCCTTTAATCAAGATATAGGTGATTGGGATACATCGAATGTTGTGGGTATGAGATACATGTTTCGTGATACGAAGGCCTTTAACCAAGACTTATCTAACTGGAACGTGAGCAAGGTAACAGACCACACTGACTTTGCGAAAGACAGTGTTCTGACTGAAGAACAACTGCCGTATTTTGTAGACTGATTCTTTCATCGGCTTAACTAAACAAAAGCCAGTGTTGATGGGTTCAACGCTGGCTTTTTTGTTGGTTGAGTCACTCTCAAAAAGTGGCGGCAAAGTGGCGGGAAAGACACTTCCTATTGAAGGGAGGAGTTGTTACAACGACTGAGACTGTCGCCACTTTGTCGCCATAAACTTTATGCATTTAGATTAAATTATTGTTTTATATGGTTTAATTTTTATTTTGTACATAATGGCTTCTTTGATTCAATCTGGCTTAGATCTTTCACCGATCATCACCCATCACTACAAGATTGATGACTTCCAAGAAGGCTTCGACGTAATGCGCAGCGGTATGTCAGGTAAGGTTATTCTTGATTGGGAGTAAGGTCGCGATAAAGCAGACAAAATCTTCCTGAGAACCAATTAATAAAAACGCCTCAAGTGAACCTTGGGGCGTTTTTGTTTTATCGAGTTGGTTTGAACCTGTAACTAGAACTCGTTACTGCTTATTCTCTATTAATTCAGCCTTAGCGCTTTATCGCGATGGTTCCGGTTTCAACTACGCGAGATTCCTTCGAAACCATGACTTTTACCGAGTGTTTTTCTGAAGAGAATAGTGTTTTAGCCGAAGTCGTTGGCCGCCCAAGTGCAGGCGCATGCTCTTGCTTTTGATAATGGATTTCCCAATGACGAGCTTGAGTGTTGTAGCGCATAAACGCAAAGCCATTCACACTCTTGATAGTGGTGTTACCTTTTTGGTAGAAGCCGTAGTCGCGGAAACTCATATAGTTTATTAAACCGTTGCGATGGTCCTTCACGTCATTGTATTGCTTGTCTTCTTTGCTACCTTCCACGTGATAAACCCTAATTAGATCGTCACTCCAATCATCAACAACAAAAGAGCAGCCGCTGAAGTTTGGTGTGAAAACATACAAATGATCGCGATGAGGGTCAGGGTGTTTAGGTATATCGAGATACTTGCCTTGCGCGACCCAGTAGGCCATCTGTGATGTTTTTTGGTCGGGTTGTTGCCCTGCAAAGGTATCAATGACTTCGATGGTGCCTACTGTTCCATGAGCGTGTTTGTATTGCATGCCACTGAAAACAAGCTCACCGCTTTCTTCTACTTCTTTCTTTGTCGCTGGGCTGAGAGATGTCATCTGATGAGCAACGATCTCTGCGCTGACACATTGGTTGTTAAAGCTAGAACCTAGTAAGTCGGACGGCAGTACACGTGTTCCGGTCGCATCGATCATTTCCTTTCTTGATGTCGGCATCGGTGACAGAATTGCATCAGGAAACTCACGTTCTTCGCCTACGTGAATATGGTTTTTCTGTTCTGTCGCGGCTTCAGTGATATTGGTTTCCTGCTTCTCTTTGTTGCGCTCATCAATGGTTTTATTTTTGTTATTGTTCCATCGCTTATAATCATCTGTTGAATAGGTTAATTCAGCCCTGCGTTCTTGACGCGGCTTTGTTGCGTAATTCGGACAGAAAACCAAATTGCCCGAAAATTGAGTGATTATTAAACAACATGCTGAGTTTCAGGCATACCAAGCCCTGT
>NZ_JAHGAH010000038.1:0-2314 GCF_030248475.1 Vibrio sp. D173a | reverse complement strand
GGCCTCCTCCTACTCGATTAATCGAGAAACAGGGCGCTATTAGTAGATAGTCTGGTTTCGACCACTTTCTTTCGCTTGATATAAACGGTCATCAGCAACTTTAATCTGTTGATCAAGGTTTCCTTCAACACTCGATACACCAATACTTATGGTTACTTGGATGCTATCGTTCTGGTAAGGGACTGGCGTTTTTTCAACACGTTGGCGCATTTGCTCTAATCGAATGACGAAGTCGTCATAACTGCCACAGGCTTGAATACAGAACTCTTCCCCGCCAAAGCGAGCAATTACATCGTCTGGGAAATAGATCTTCAAGATATTCGCCACCATCACAAGTGCAGCATCACCCCCATCATGCCCGTAGTTATCGTTGACCTTCTTGAAAAAGTCGATATCTAACATCGCGATGTTGCGCTTTTCGCAGCCGCTACACGCTTGCCCAAACAAGAAACGTCGATTCCACAGGCCCGTGAGAGCATCTTGGTTCGCCATTCTAAACAGTTCTGTTGTTGCTTCCTTCATGTCCAAGATTTGATGAACTCGGCAGAAGAACTCTTCTTGATTGAAAGGCTTATATAGAAAGTCATTCGCACCTGCTTTAAGAAAGCGAGCAGTCATTGTGTGATCGTCACTGCCTGAGATACCAAGAATAGCAAGTTGGTTCTTATCTAGTTTCTGGCGTAGTTCGCGAATCATGGTAATGCCGTCTTTTACTGGCATATCGTGATCAGTCAGCACCAAGGTGATATCTGGATTCTGCTCGATCAGCTCAATGGCTTGCTGGCCATTTTCAGCTTGTAGTGTTTGTATGTATTGGTGCTCTAGTAGTTGCACCACATGGCGACGAACCGTCATTGAATCATCGACCACCAAACACTTATGGTGCTGATTATTCGTTAATCGTTTGAGGAGTGGAAGCAGGTAGGATACCGATGCCATGCTGTCCTTTAAGATGTAATCGAGTACACCTTTGGCCAACATTTTTTCGCGAGCATCATCTTGAAACATAGCCGTCAGCACGATGACTTTTTGCTGATGAGAAAGTACCAAGTCGATGATTTCGCCATCTTGTGCGTCGGGCAGGCAATAGTCGAGAACGGCACAAAGCAATTCTGGTTGAGTTGCTAAAATCGATTGGGCTTCAGCATAGCTTTCTGCCGTGAGTACCTCATAACCTGCTTGGTTTAACAGCTGTTGTAAGTAGTTTTTAAAGGCACGGCTGTCTTCGACGACCAGTATTTTGTTACTCAAAAAGTTTCCCTACTTTTGTGTATAAATTAACTTTAGTGTTATAGGTATCAATAATAATGAAATGCAATTTGAATACCATGAAAAATTCTTGATCTCTGACTCCAGATAACACTATTTCCAATGTGTCTATTTATCGCTATACTGTTTTTTTAAACAGTGCTTTTGTGTGCAAAACGTGATTGAGCGAGTCAGAAAAATTATTCACGTGGATATGGATTGCTTTTATGCCGCGGTAGAGATGCGTGATAACCCAAGCTATCGTGGTGTTGCACTTGCTGTAGGTGGCCATGAGAAGCAGCGAGGCGTGATCAGTACGTGTAACTATGAAGCGCGTAAGTTTGGTGTGCGCAGTGCAATGCCAACAGCGCGTGCGCTCCAGCTTTGTCCTAACTTACTTGTCGTTCCAGGGCGAATGCATGTGTACAAGCAAGTTTCTCAACAGATCCGAGCTATCTTCGAACGATACACTCAGCTCATTGAGCCGCTGTCCCTTGATGAGGCGTATCTTGATGTAACGGATTCCACTGCCTGTCGAGGCTCTGCCACCTTAATCGCAGAATCGATTCGTCGCGACATACATACGGAGTTGGGGCTAACGGCATCGGCAGGTATTGCGCCAATTAAGTTTCTTGCCAAAGTTGCTTCAGATATGAACAAGCCCAATGGCCAGTTTGTGATTCCGCCAGAGAAGGTTCAAGAAGTCGTAGACAAACTGCCTTTGGAAAAGATCCCAGGTGTTGGCAAAGTGAGTTTGGAGAAGCTTCACCAAGCTGGCTTCTACCTGTGTGAAGATATCAAAAACAGTGATTACCGTGAGTTGTTGCGCCAATTTGGGCGGCAAGGCGCTTCATTGTGGAAGCGCAGCCATGGTATTGATGACCGCGAAGTGGTGGTGGAACGCGAACGTAAATCGGTTGGGGTAGAGCGTACGTTTAGCGAAAACATTGCTACTTATGATGAGTGCTGGCAGGTGATCGAAGATAAGCTCTTCCCTGAACTAGAGAGACGTTTAGAGAAAGCCAGTCCGGATAAATCGATCATTAAACAGGGTATCAAGCTCAAG
>NZ_JAHGAH010000379.1:0-1173 GCF_030248475.1 Vibrio sp. D173a | reverse complement strand
CGAGATCTTTTAAATGCCTTTCGAACCTTTGACGGATCTTAACCTGACGAGACAAAGTTAATTCAGATGGCTCAAATAATTGCTCATCCAAAGAAATCAGAACCTGCTCTTCTACTATCTTTGAGGCTGACACCGGAAGGTAAGCGACGACTCGCTCGGTCAACCAAGGGATACCATGAGTAAATGTTCCTACCGTCAAAGCCAACATGGCAACACAGCAAACGACAATCGCCACTGCATTCTTTTCTAACTTCCCTATCCAATCATGTTGGCTATGCTGCTTTAAAAACGCCTTTAATTCGTCGCAAGGTTGAGCGACGAAAAGCCAACCATCCGGAAAAGAGATTTTGCTTGGCGTGGAACCGACACCGACATTGATCTCAACGCCTCCGATATCCGCAGAGATACGTTGCTCTCCGACATAAAGCACCAGCATACCATCTAAAGAAGTATCGAGTTTAGCCTCACAGCGTTCGGAGCTGCGAGGTGGATGCGCCACACCCGATAACATTAGCCAATACCAAGGTCGACATCAAAAGCTTGTGCTACCTCATCTGACACCGCTGACTTCACGTTAGAATCTTGCTCACTCGCGACGAGTAGATCTAAATCACCGTAAACAAAGGTATTCTCAGCGAGGTAATTCGTCGTTCGAACCATGACCCAAGGTCGAGCAAGACCAATAGTCACAACCTGAAGCAAGAAGTTAGTGACCACTAAACTGACATAACCTTTGACGGTTAAGGTTGATGCAAAGCTAAATTCAGACGCTGACTCAGTATCTTTGCCTTCGAGAACCAACTGCGAGAATGTGTAGTTACGCACTTTCACTTTAAGGTAAGCACCAATAGCAAGACCGATAGCAATAAACGCCAAGTAGTATCCGATCATAAAGGTAATAAGATCGCTGTGTCCCATCAGCTCAGCGAAAGACTCTGGATTGCTAACTAGATTCACTCCTGCAATCGCAACAAAGCTCACCACGACCACAGCCATCAGTACCATCCAAATCAGTGTTGCAATCAGATAGGTTTTAAAATAAAACGCGTTTGTGTAATCGGCTTTAAACTGACGCTCACCGTAACGGTAGCCATTAGAAAAATAGTTTGCGATACCAACCAGCGACCACGCTTGAAGGTAGACATAAGCCGGCAAGAGCACCAACATCGCGAC
>NZ_JAHGAH010000378.1:0-707 GCF_030248475.1 Vibrio sp. D173a | reverse complement strand
TCTTCACAACACTGGTACTCTTGGTATCGAGTGTGGCGAATAGTGAGCCGTTGATGAATATCCAAATGATGTCAAAAGGCATGGCACATCATTCGTCTATGATGAGTGAAAGTGAACACTGCGGTATGCCTGGCATGATGGACGTCTCCATGACAGACGTTTCTATGTCCGAAGCTTCCGAAGCAGAAAATAGCGATGCAAGAGAAACCAGTATGAACTGTGGCGGAGGCTCAGGCATGGTTCATACCTGCTGTACTGCCGCGTGTACGATAGTTTTCGTCCCCCTACCGAATCCTATCAATAGCCCAATGCCTGTCGTTTATCGCGCAACCATTACTCCTGAAGTTGCTTCCCCAGTCGTACACGTCAGCCGCGACCTGTACCGACCTCCTATAGTTTAAGTCAGTCAAGCATTCGACCCTGCGTGTGTATCGCAGGTTGTTTTAATGCGCCTGAACGATGAGGTTACAAGGCTTTACTGTTCCCCCAATAAAATCCGCACCTCCATCGATCCGGCGAACACTGGATTTAGATTATGGATATCAAACCATACCGCTTAGCTGCACCTATTTTTATGGTGGCTCTGGTCGCTGCGCCAACCTTGGTTAACGCAGCAGGTAACGAGACGCACGCAGCGCAAAATTCCGCATCAAGTGAGCGAGCTTCAACGACCAAGCTTGCCCAACTGATCAACATCGCTTTAAGAA
>NZ_JAHGAH010000377.1:0-1268 GCF_030248475.1 Vibrio sp. D173a | reverse complement strand
CAGGAGGAGCATTCCCTCACGGTTCTGCTCCCGTTTGGCACAGTGCCAAACTTCGTTACATTGTCAGGCTCGCTGCTTTATTCAGAGCCTTAGGGTCGTCTGGTGATACAAACGGTTCACTCTTATCGCGGTGAACAGCGCTTCATGCGACTTCACGTCGCACGGACAGAAACGTGCCAGCGATTTTACTAAATTAGGAAACCATGAATAATTATAGGTATGGCAGAGTTCCTGCGAAGAGCTAGTGCGAAAAGTAGCATCGCACTAGCAAAAGTAATGGTTTAGATGCGTATTAAAAAGTTAGCAAGTATATTTAATATGCAAATTTTAGAGGTTTATATTTCAATTTATCAGCTAAGCTAGGCCAATTGTTACTTATATATTTTTTGGCATCATTTTGATTATTAATGACGTTTACATTATATGTTGAACCTCCCAAAGGCTTTACGGTACGAATAACCTTAAGTTGTCCAGTATTGATAACCTCTCCTGCATTAACTTCAAAATAAGCTACGCCGACTTGTTTACCATTATTCGTCCAATACCCTGCTGGACAATACTCTGCCTCTGGTGCTTCGTATATACAACGTACGACAACATATCTTCCTGGTTTAAGAAGGTAGGCCTGAAGGTCGTGTGGTTCTTCACCGCTATAACCTGGAATGATAGCTCCGGGGTATGTTGCAAACTCCCACTCAGAACTTAAAACAAGTTCACGTTGGCTTTTCTTACCATCAATCTGGTTAAAAGCCACTAACATAGTTCCACTGGTATCACCAAATAACCTATGAGACTCTGCTTTTGCATCAATCAAAACAATTGCCTTATCTTCAGGGAATGGTACAGAAATTTTATCGCTGCCTGCTTGGCGGTATACCTGACTACTACAGCCTGAAATAATTGTTAATAGTGCAATAAAGCATAATTTATACATAAATCCCTTTTCCTTTATTTAATCCCGAATTCAACTGCGAAGAGCGACACTCTCCAATATCAAGCAGCCAATGCCATTTCTTTAAAGACAATCGCTGGTTGCTTGAAGTCTAAACACTTTTTTGGTCGATAATTTATCCGTGATACCGCGAATTCAATATCGCTGTCTGTTACCGTTGATAAGAACCTATCTCAATAGGTGTTGTCTGAGTTAAATTAGCACCTATTGAAATACTATAAATGAGTTCAACACAATACCTAATCTCTGATGCCCTTTGGGCGAAAATTGAGCCTTTGTTGCCTATCCACAAGACTAATAGAAGTGGACCCCAATG
>NZ_JAHGAH010000376.1:0-6906 GCF_030248475.1 Vibrio sp. D173a | reverse complement strand
ATACGTTCCTCGCTCTAGGGAATGACCCTATTTAATCTTCTTCCAAAGTTTGAGTAGCTTAGTTCTCGGCACATTAGCCAAACTCCACCCTCGTCATTCCGACGAGCCTAGGCGAGATCAGGAATCTAATAACAGCTTACTTAAAGCAAACCTCTGCCCAGCGCGCCAGACCTGCGGTGACCGAACCAAAGTAGTTGCCGCTCACCACCGGAATGTTTGGCAGCACGGTCTGCACAGCATCACGCAAAATCGGTGAACGTGCCGAACCACCCGTCATAAAGATCGCATCCGGTTTCACGCCGGCTTGCTCTACCGCTTCAGTAACCAAAGCCGTCATCTTGTTCTTTGGTGATTCAATTGCTTCAATCATCTCATCACGTTGAACATCGACTTCAATCAACTCAGACAACAAGTTAATGCCCGCACGGTAAGACGCTTGGTCAGACAACGCGACTTTGGCTTCTTCTGCGCGGCGCACGATGTTGTAGCCCAGCGACTCATGGTAAACCTCTAACAAACGAGCCAACTTCTGAGGCTCTTGCGCTTGCTTGTGCAGCAGTTTCAACGCCGATAAGTTTTCACGTGAGTAGAAATCGCTCTGCGCTTCCACATTGTTGATCGCAATTGGGTTCCAGAACTGCGTGGTTGGCATCATGATGCCCGATTCCATCTTGCTCTCCATACCGAATGGGAACATAAGTTGTTTGAACGCCAAGGCGATATCCAAATCGTTACCACCAATACGCTGACCACTGTGCGCCAACAGACTTGCGGTACGGTCGGCTTTACCTCGCCAAGATGGTCCCATCTGAATCAAAGAACAGTCTGTCGTACCACCACCGATATCGACCACCAGAATGGTTTTATCTTCGGTTAGCGTTGCTTCGTATTCCAAGCCTGCGGCTACCGGTTCAAATTGGAATTCGATATTCTGAAAACCAGCGCGTTTTGCTGCTCTTAAAAGAATGCCTTCCGCTTGAATGTTCGCCGTCTCACCGCCACGACCGTGGAAGTTGATCGGACGACCAATCACCGCATCAGTAATGATTTGTTGTGCGCTGTTCTCTGCTTGCGCTTTGATGTTGTCCATCATGGCGCAAACCAGATCTTCAAAGAAGCTCAGCTGAACATCACGCAGACCAGAAGCACCGAGGAAAGACTTTGGAGACTTCACGTAATAGATATCGCGAGGATCTTCCAAGTAGCGTTTCAATGCCGCTTGACCAAACGCCATGTCTTCTGGCTCAAGTTCAATGCTTTCTTCACGATTAAGGTTGATCGCGCGACGCAAAACCTGCTCACCAACCTGATCGAAAGGTTTGATGCTGCGATGGCGGAACAAGTGTTCAGACACCGACTCACGCGTTGGTGCAGCAAGGGTGGAAGGAATGTAAGGGCTATTCCCTTCAAGGTTTAAAAGTTGCGATTCACCTTGTTCCATTTTCGCCACCGAACAGTTTGCGGTGCCGTAGTCAAAGCCAATATACATAAGTCCTCCCACTGACGAAAAAAAGGTCGGCGACCCTACCTCAACCTCAGTGGAATTACTACCGCAACTCAATGAAATAAGTGGTACTTACTCTTTTTCAGCTGGTTCTTTCTTCACCGATGGCAACACAACCGCGAGCAACAAAGCCAACAGCAGAAATACCGGAGTGAGCGTAAGCCCATGCCAAATGGAGTATCCGTCGTGGAACAACCAGAAAATGCCGACTGTCAGCAAGTACGCAAAGTAACTGCAGAACACCAAACTGATCGCGACAAATCGAGTACGATTGATGATCAGGATTCGCACCAAATACTGACTCATGATCCCAGCGCAATGTACCGCCATTTGCCAATTAATGATGAAACATGCCAGTGCGACAAACCCAGATACGACCAAGGCATCATGAGTATTGAGGATAAAATAGCTGCCGAAGCGGCTGATGATGATGGAATAGTCCCCTTCGTAGACGATCGACCAAGAAATGGCGTTTGCTGCAGCCACAAAGTTGGCAAAATAGGCGATGGCATAAAAGGTGGTTTGAGAACTGAACGGCTGAAAGACTTCGGAACAATAGCCCTGCCATTCTTTTTGATTCGACGTGGGTCCAACCCAGTTACGCTTTTTGTTTGGCACTCGCTCAGCAAATGCAGGACCATTGCGAAACAACAGCCAAAAAATATACAGCGCAAGTGCAACTAAGAGTATTGTAAGCATACCCTTCCCCTCCAGAAATGTCCTTTTCCACTGCCATTGGCGTTGGGGTCGTAAACTGCACTTCCCTGTTTTTGTGCTTAATCTTGTTTTAATGCATTGTTAAACATCTTAAATGTACTCACAACGGCAGTGACTACTTTATCACTACCATTATTAAGGTTTAGCACACGATGGACGGAATTGCTGAATCTAGATAGGCCACAGGGAGGGAAAGAAGTGGCCTGTACGAATGATTTATACTTCGAGCTTTTCTTCAAACACACCAAGTTCACGCCCCAACCAAATCGCACGCTCGGTATGATCACGTAACTCATTGTCGCTGACTGGATGAATTAGGACTGAAAAGCCACCTCTAATGGTATCAAGCCAAGCAAGAAACTCATCACTGACCGATTCAATATGCAGTTCAAACATTGGCATCTTATGCGGGCCGACTAATTTGCACACTAACGGAGATACTCGCAAGACGTCTTGGCGCTCCTGACGGATGATCTCATTGAGCGCTTGAGCTTTATCTTGTTGTTGAAGCGGAAAGTAAACATGAACGTGGTACATAACTTCTCCATGTGTATCACAGGCTTTAATTTTTCGTCACACTACCTTCATTCTATGACATTGGGAAGTCACAAGTGTCGTTCGATCGTCAAAGCGTGACAACGAGATTAACGTGTTACGACATTATCGTCTCAAACTGCTGATAAATCGTGCAATGTGTAAAATTTCACAAAACAATTTTATTACAAATTTCGTGTCAAGCTCAGTGAATCCCTTCAACTTTGAAATCGTACAATTCTTAAAAGCAGTATTTTATCCTAGAAAAGCACGGTGTAAGCGAAATTTTACTGATGAAGAAAACTCAAATTAAAGCACAATTTAACAATTTGTTTACACTTACTATATCTGGTTATACCAAGATTCATCACTGGATTAGGCGGTGTAAACAGCAGTATTAAGCGACGCCTTGTGTTTTACCAGAACACAGTTTTGCTAGAGAGACGGAAAAGAGGTGCGTCGATAACTAACAAAAACAACTGCAATCCTAGGTATGGCCTTTTGCGCTGATATCAAAGACTGAGTACCCATACAGACTTTGATTTAACAATAAGCAGCTGCAGTCCAAAAGACCCGCAGCTTCAAAAGGAGCTTGAGATGAACGTTCAGGCATTACCCATGCATCGGTTTATCGACCATGATGGGAACCTCGTCAGCCAACTACCCAACTGGGCTGACCTAGAAGTACTGGTCGGTTTTTACCAAGACATGGTATTAACTCGCACCTACGATAACAAAGCCGTTGCCCTGCAACGCACCGGCAAATTAGGCACCTACCCTTCACACCTTGGCTCGGAAGCCATTGGGATAGCGGTTGGCAGAGCACTAAAAGCCAGTGATGTCTTTGTTCCTTACTATCGCGACATGCCAGCGATGTGGTGTCGTGGTATTGGTATGGAAAAGAACCTGCAATACTGGGGAGGCGATGAACGCGGTAGCGACTTCGCACCAGAAGGCAGCCCATTCCCTAGCCGAGATTTACCTTTCTGTGTTCCTATCGCCACCCAATGTACTCATGCGGTGGGCGTTGCATCTGCACTGAAGATTCAAGGTAATCATGAGGCAGCTTTAGTGATGTGCGGTGACGGCGCGACATCTAAAGGTGACTTCCTCGAATCCGTCAACTGTGCGGGCGCTTGGAACATTCCATTAGTCTTTATAGTGAACAACAACCAGTGGGCCATCTCCGTACCGCGCACCTTACAATGCGCCGCGGAGTTTTTATCAGAAAAAGCCAAAGGTGCAGGTATTCCTGGCATTACTGTAGATGGTAATGACATCGTTGCGGTATTTGACGCAACAATGACTGCCCTCGACCGAGCCAGAAAAGGCAAAGGCGCGACGTTAATAGAAGCCGTAAGTTACCGCTTGAGCGATCACACCACTGCCGACGACGCAACCCGTTATCGTAATGAGGATGAAGTTCAAACGGCTTGGCAATATGAGCCCGTCCGTCGCCTTAAAGCCTTTCTCACCAATCAAGGCGTTTGGAGTAACGAGAAAGAGCAAGAGTGGCAAGCCCACTGCAAAGAACAAGTTGAACTCGCCGTTGAACGTTATCTCAATATGCCGAATCAAGCGCCTGAAACGGGCTTTGACTTCCTTTATGAATCCCTACCCCAAGAGCTTCATGCACAAAGAGATGAACTGATCAACAAAGCAATGCGAATGCAGGGAGGGAAACATGGCTGAACTGACGTTAGTTGAAGCAGTGAACCTCGCACTGCACCATGAAATGGAACGCGACCCGAATGTCATCGTCCTTGGCGAAGATGTGGGTGACAACGGCGGTGTATTCCGCGCCACTGTCGGACTCAAGCAAAAATACGGCCTTAAGCGCGTTATCGACACGCCATTAGCCGAAGCACTTATTGGCGGTGTCACTGTCGGGATGGCAACGCAAGGCTTAAGACCTGTCGCAGAGTTTCAATTCCAAGGCTTTGTCTTCCCCGCGCTGGAGCATTTAATGTGTCACGCAGCGCGAATGCGTAACCGTACTCGTGGTCGACTTACCTGCCCCGCAGTGTTCCGTGCACCTTTTGGTGGCGGTATTCACGCACCAGAACATCACTCTGAAAGTGTTGAAGCTCTGTTTGCTCACACCGCAGGTTTTAAGGTTGTGATTCCTTCCTCACCGCAACGTGCTTACGGTTTGCTCCTTGCAGCCATACGTAGCAACGATCCGGTAATGTTCTTCGAGCCGAAACGTATCTATCGCACTGTGAAATCAGAAGTGATTGATAACGGCGAGGCACTTCCTCTGGATACTTGCTTTACCTTACGCAAAGGTCGCGACGTCACATTAGTGACTTGGGGCGCATGCGTGGTTGAATCACTGCAAGCAGCTCAAACGCTGTCTAATCAGGGTATCGAAGTTGAGGTGATTGATTTAGCCAGCATCAAACCCATTGATACCGCGACCATCTTCCGTTCACTTGAGAAAACCGGACGCCTCTTGGTGGTACATGAAGCCAGTAAAACCTGTGGTGTCGGCTCAGAACTGCTAGCCAGAACCGCAGAACATGCGATGTGCCTACTCAAAGCGCCACCAAAACGCGTCACAGGTATGGATACCATTATGCCGTACTACCGCAACGAAGATTATTACATGGTTCAGGAAGAAGACATTGTACTCGCCGCGCGCGAACTCGTGGAGGATTGGAAATGAAGACGTTTAACTTACCCGATCTCGGCGAAGGTCTCGCTGAGTCAGAAATTGTGAAATGGCATATTAGTGTTGGCGATATGGTCCAACTCGATCAAATAGTACTTACCGTGGAAACCGCAAAAGCGACAGTGGATGTCCCTGCTCCTTATGGTGGTCGCATCGTCAGTCGTCACGGTGAAGAAGGTGATGTGATTAACATCGGTGCTCTACTTCTGGAAATCGATGAAACTGGGGCAGAACAAGCAGCTACAGAACAAAGGCAAACGGCTGATGCTGCAACCGTGGTGGGTAATGTCTCCCAGCACGCACATAGCGTGAATGTCGATGACTTCTGGATTGGCGGTGAACATAACCCCTCTCCCGATAATCTCATCAGCGCTCTCCCTTCGGCGCGTTTGTTAGCGAATAAACTAGGAGTCGATTTAGCGTCGGTGAAAGGTAGCGGCCCCGACGGTTTAATCCTTGATTCAGATATCTATGACGAAGCTGGCAAACAGCGCCCAGGAACAGAGGTGCTGAAAGGTGCACGTCGAACCATGGTGTCGACAATGGCGGAATCTCACCATAATGTCGCAGCAGTAACCATTACTGAGGAAGCGGTCTTAGATGGTTGGAAGCAAGGCGAAGACATCAGTATTCGTCTCGTCCAAGCCATTGTGCATGCTTGTCAGGAAGAACCCGCCATGAATGCATGGTTTGATGCGGAAACCATGACGCGTTGTGTCCACAGTACAGTCAACATCGGTATTGCGGTCGACAGCCGACACGGTTTGTACGTGCCTGTTCTTCGACACGCTGATGAGTATGAGCCGCAAGAGGTGCGCCGTTGGTTAGATCAAACCGTACAAGGTATACGCGAACGTAAGATTGGTCGTGATCAGTTACAGCACGCCACCATTACGCTTTCAAATTTTGGCGCAATTGCAGGTATCTACGCAACGCCTGTTGTAACTCCTCCGCAAGTTGCGATTGTCGGTGCGGGTCGAATCATTGAGAAGGTCGTAATTCGAGACGGGCAAGCTGTAGCAGTGAAAGCCATGCCGCTGTCGATTACGTTTGACCACCGAGCATGTACTGGTGGTGAAGCAGCAAGGTTCACAAAAGTACTGGCAGAGCACTTGAGAAAACCGAGTGTTTAGAGAACGCTTGTCACAAATAATAAAGGGCTTCCGATTTGAAGCCCTTTTGTTTTGAAGATGAATTTAAATGAGAGATTCCCTACTCGTTCATTCTTCACTCTAGGGAATGACGCTGTTTGGCCTGCGATCAACAAATAGCGCCGTAAAAACCTGACACTTAAAGGAAATTTCAACGGGTCATTCCAGCAAGCCTAAGCGCGACTAGGAATCTAATGGCAAAGTGCACTGCAGGGCTTTCATAGCAATGAACCCACAGCGCACTTTGATAACAGATTCTGAATTACGCTCAATGGTATGGACTCCCCACCTCAACTGACTGTGTCAGCTAAAGTTACAGGTACAAA
>NZ_JAHGAH010000375.1:0-603 GCF_030248475.1 Vibrio sp. D173a | reverse complement strand
TGGTGGCAACTGCGCGGGGGCTGAGGTCAAGTTTATCATCACATTGCTTTGCGCACTCGCAGACTTCGCGTGCTCGATCTCTTTGGGATGGTTTTTGACCGTATAATCATAAAAACACATGTCGGGCCCATTCGTTTCGACCGTAAAGCTGAGTTGCTCTCGATTGATGCTCGTGGGCGCTGGACAATCAGAATGACTCACCGTCACCGACTCCAGTGTCACCGGCAATCCTTGCGGGTCAGCCACCGATTCTTTCAAAGACACTTGCGTTTGACCATCCGCCATTGACAACTGGTTAAAGGCATCCCTGGCTAAAGGCGCCAGAACATTACCGGTGGCGGTGGAGGCGTTATCCCCTTCTCCGCCACATCCAAACAACACTAGCAATAACAAGCTTGCTATCGATTTTCGCCACATTTCTCTTCTCTCCACTATGCGCCAAAGGCGATGAGCATCAACACATTCACGGCTATCATATAAGCCACCATCACAAGCAAGGTTCGCGTTGCAATCATGAGTCCATCCTCACGCTCTCTTATCGTAACATCGACACGACAGCCAATGAGCGACCATAATTTGGACTCAACGCGCCATGTTGCTTGT
>NZ_JAHGAH010000374.1:0-608 GCF_030248475.1 Vibrio sp. D173a | reverse complement strand
GGTGGCAACTGCGCGGGGTCTGAGGTCAAGTTTATCATCACATTGCTTTGCGCACTCGCAGACTTCGCGTGCTCGATCTCTTTGGGATGGTTTTTGACCGTATAATCATAAAAACACATGTCGGGCCCATTCGCTTCGACCGTAAAGCTGAGTTGCTCTCGATTGATGCTCGTGGGCGCTGGACAATCAGAATGACTCACCGTCACCGACTCCAGTGTCACCGGCAATCCTTGCGGGTCAGCCACCGATTCTTTCAAAGACACTTGTGTTTGACCATCCGCTATTGACAACTGGTTAAAGGTATCCCTGACTAAAGGCGCCAGAACATTACCATTACCGGTGGCGGTGGAGGCGTTATCCCCTTCTCCGCCACATCCAAACAACACTAGCAATAACAAGCTTGCTATCGATTTTCGCCACATTTCTCTTCTCTCCACTATGCGCCAAAGGCGATGAGCATAAACACATTCGCGGCTACCATATAAGCCACCATCACAAGCAAGGTTCGCGTTGCAATCATGAGTCCATCCTCACGCTCTCTTATCGTAACATCGACACGACAGCCAATGAACGACCATAATTTGGACCCAACGCGCCATGTTGCTTGT
>NZ_JAHGAH010000373.1:0-857 GCF_030248475.1 Vibrio sp. D173a | reverse complement strand
CGCCGTAAATCACCGAGTTCGGCGATGGTGCCGAGAGCGACCAATAATCGGACGCCGCGCATCGCTTGAATGGCTTTGACGACAGGATAGTATCGCCAATTTTTTACCTGATGGAGCAGTTCATTATCGAGGCGCTGAAGTCTTTGTATCCGCTCGCTGATAGTCATGATCATCTCTTGCAGAACGATCTGTTGGCTATAGTGAGGGAGAATGAGGTCTGTCAGCCACCGTAGATGCTTTTTAGACCAGTTGTCATTCACTGTTGCTTGAACATTATTGCGAAGTAGAAAGCCTTTGAGTTGGAACTTAGCGTCCTTGAGATCTTTCATAGCAGTTTCTCGGGCTCTTGAGAGATCTCGAATGGCTTCATCTTCGGCTTCTGGAACATAGATAGGGGTGAGCTCTTCAGCCTTGAAGAGTTTGGCAAGCTTAGCGGCATCTCGTTTGTCGGTCTTCACACGGTCACCAGGCTTTTTAGGGATAAGTGAAGGAGCGACGACATAGCAGCAGTGCCCAATGCTTGTGAGCAGGCGGTAAGTCCAGTATCCACATGGTCCAGCCTCATAGACAAAATGAAGGGTAGCTTTAGGATATTTGGACTGAAGTTGCAGAGCCAATTTAACCAAAGCTGACTTGTTTGACTTAATGCGGCCAAGATGTTGCGGTTGAGCACCACGATGACCTTGCAGAACTGCGACTTGGATAAAGGACTTATGCGTATCTAAGCCAATGAAAATTATGCTATCGTTGTTCATGCTAGCCTCCAAATTTAGTTGTTTGCAAACTAATTATGGCTCTGGCTTTACGCTAACCCACGAAATTGGAGGCTAGCACCTCGTGGGGGTCATTATGTCTAT
>NZ_JAHGAH010000372.1:0-779 GCF_030248475.1 Vibrio sp. D173a | reverse complement strand
AAGTTGTTCAGCACCATTTCGTTGGTCAAGTGATGCGTTGGGAAATCACCCGTTTTGGTGATTGGCGTACGTGTAGTAATGATGTCAGCTTGCTCAAGTAGCGTCTCAAGCTCGGTGAACTGGCGAGTGTCACCCTCTTGCTGTTTCAGAGGATCGTTCAAAAGCACCTTAATACCGATACCTTCTAGGCACTTCGCAAGGTAGCTACCCACTTGACCACAACCGATAATGCCCACTGTTTTGTCGAATACAGAGAAGCCTTGTTGCTGAGCCAATACCATCATCGAGCTAAACACATACTCAGCCACACCCACTTTGTTACAGCCCGGTGCTGCTGTGAAGAAAATACCACGCTCTTTCATCAGTTCCTGATCAACATGGTCCATACCAGCGGTCGCGGTACCAACGAACTTCAGCTTGTTGGCTTTACTGATCAGTGACTCATTCACTTTAGTTACAGAGCGAATCATTAATGCATCAACGTCTATAAGGTCATCAGCGGTAAGTGTACGGCCTGACTTTAAAATCACTTCGCCCAGCTGACTGAATAGATCTTCAGCATATGGCATATTTTCATCGATTAAGATTTTCATTACGCGGGTACTTTAGTTACGGTCCATCGACCTAAAATGAGGATTGAAATGATTGTGCAAAATTAGACAGCGGCTGTCGAGGGCAAATAGAAAAACGACCTTAGCTTGCGACGTTTAGGACGCTCTAGAAAGAAAAATGCCCGATTGAATAAACAATCGGGCAATACCCAGAACAAAAGGATCCTG
>NZ_JAHGAH010000371.1:0-1048 GCF_030248475.1 Vibrio sp. D173a | reverse complement strand
GTTTGGCTGCCGAGCAAACGTGTCTCAGAATCATGAGAATCGCTGTTCATCCGGATATTCAAGGGCAAGGCTACGGTCATCAGATGATGACGTATTTGGTTCAATCAGCGGGTCACTTCGATTATTTGGCGACTAGTTTTGGCGCAACGGATGAGTTGGTTGATTTCTGGTTCAGTAATGGATTTGAGCCAATGCACCTCGGCCACCAGCGTGACCAAGCGAGTGGGTGCCATTCTCTACTCATGTGTAGAGCCTTAACCAAGTCGTCTCAGGTTTGGCTCGAACAAGGTAAGTCGCATTTCAATTCCAGTTTCCGTTATCTGATTTCTACTTCGTACAATGAACTTGAGGCTTCTATTGTTCGTTCGTTGTTGGCATCTCTGTCTTGCCAAACTGTCTCACAACAAAACCTTGCAATGTTGAATCACTACATACTCGGTGGCAACGGATTCGATAGTGTTGGTTTTATGTTTGAGAATATGATCTTCGAGTTGAACCGCGACCAGTTGCGCCGAGTCTCTGACTTAATTATCTGGAAGGTGTTACAAAAGAAATCATGGAGCGAGTGCAGCGAGCTGACCAACTTTACTGGACGTAAGCAAACGGAAGCTTCACTGAGAAAAGACCTCGAACTCGTTATCAGTGAGTTAGGTCTAAATCCTAATTTACAGTGTAAATAGGCTCTCATCGTAATTTCATTCATTTATCGATTTACAGTGTAAACTCAACCATGACTCAATTTACACTGTAAACTCAGCTCTCGTCTCCGGTCTCTCGTCTCTCGTCTCTCTTCATTCACCAACAAGTCGAACTTCTTTCGTTCTTGCCTTTTTCCAACAGCTTGAAATACTCGAAAATTGAGCTCGTCACACCAAACCTGATTTCAGAATAAAATTTTGGTGGTGGACTTGTTGCGGCCACATAATTGGTCTTTGCTAAAGTCATTCAGGTTGATTTAATGCGTTAAGTCAATAAGTTGCGAATTGAAGTGTAGTAGCTCAATATTGAGAAAATATTCAGTAAAGTGACTTATCCCTTGTTATTGAAA
>NZ_JAHGAH010000370.1:0-715 GCF_030248475.1 Vibrio sp. D173a | reverse complement strand
CTCGGATAGAACCGCCGATCAAGAAAGTCCGATCTTAACCGCCTTCATGCAGCTGGTGGCTCTGCCTAAGAGTCGATGCCTTGCTTCTGAATTGCTTGAACTGCTTGAGATCCCAGCCATGCTGGCGCGTTTTGATATTGATGAGTATCAGTTCGAACAAGCTAAGCAATGGGTAGAAGAAGCCGGGATTCGCTGGGGTGTGGATGGCAGCACGGCGACCGAATTTGACCTACCTGAGACGCAGCAAAATACGTGGTTGTTTGGTGTGCAGCGTATGCTACTGGGTTATGCGATGTCTGAATCAGCGGGTCTATTTGAAACCGCTGACTCACCGATAGCTGCTTATGATGAAGTGCAGGGTATGAGCGCAGAGCTTGCGGGTAAGTTGGCGCACTTTATTGAACGTATTACTCACTATCGTCAGCGACTCAATCAAGCTCAATCTATTGAGTTGTGGCGTGAGACGCTGCTGAATCTAATCGATGATTTCTTTACGGTCGAGCTAGAAGGCGAAGTGGTATTGAAGTCGATTCGAGATGCGCTTGGTCAGTTGAATGAACAACTTGATGATGCCTTGTTCGAGCAAGAACTGTCGCCAAGCATTGTTTACCAGTACCTCAATAACAAGCTTTCTGGGGCACGCATCAGCCAACGTTTTTTAGCAGGGCAAGTGAACTTCTGTACCTTGATGCCGATGCGTTCGATTCCCTTCAAA
>NZ_JAHGAH010000037.1:0-957 GCF_030248475.1 Vibrio sp. D173a | reverse complement strand
AAATCAGTCGCCATATCGAAGCGATACCGGTGCTGTTTCGTGAATACGAGAGTAAAGCGGTGGGGAAATACAGCTTCACTGAGGCGGCAAGCAAACTCGACAGTCAGTTCAACCGCATCGGTCGGGTAGACTTTGTGGTGGCGTCGCTCAACTTGATTAACGTGGTTTCGCAAATGCAAACGCTGCAGGCGCTTCAAGACTCGGCGCCTCACCCCGATACACGTCGTCAAGAAATGACGTTGGGTTACAGCGTGGCTTGGTTTATCAATAACACCGGTGCGGTCATCAAAGGATTGTCGCTGAGTAAAGTCCAAAACAATATTGACCTTATGGAGAGTACGATAAAGTTACTCAAAACGGGCAGTGTGAAAGGCGTAGAGATGCGAGAGGTGCTTACCGCGGAGCGCTACGTGGCGCACTCATTGATTGCGGGTGTGGCCGGTGTGATGGCGGCCGGCCTTGAAGGTTGGCAAACCATGGAGGACTTTGCGGCATCAAGGAGTACGTCGGAAAGGTTGTTGTTACGTGCCAAAGTCGCAGCTCTCGGGTTGCAGACCTTGAGTTGGGGTGGGTTGGTCTATAACTCACTGAGAACTCGTTTAGATCTGCTATTTGTGGGCGAGGTTTTACAGGGCTGGATATTAGCGGCAAACTTCTGGGGCGCGGCGCTGTATGCGGTGGTGACGATTGTGCAGCTAGTGACCCAAAGAACGCCACTTGAAACTTGGCTCAATCATTCTGTTTGGGGTAAAGAGCCGGATGGGAACCTTAATGCGGCGGATGAATACCATGCTTTATTAAAATTGCTTAACCAACCGACGATACAGTCCATTCCTACCAAGCGACACATCGCCAAAACTGACTCGATGACGGACACCATGGTCAATTTTGAGCAAGGTATCACGCTAATTCTACCGAATGCTTATGAAGGGGAAATGGTCACATTGAGCGTCGGGG
>NZ_JAHGAH010000369.1:0-736 GCF_030248475.1 Vibrio sp. D173a | reverse complement strand
ACAAGGGTAGAGTGCGCAGACAAGACCGAAAGCAGGAAGCCTTGCTTGCCATCCAAAGAGCCTGCTTTGAATACATACATTTTTAGAAAGCATGCAATAGCATGAAGCATGCCTTCTAAAATGCTACTCTTTTTGCCACGCTTTTCTCGTTGTTCCGCCCAAGCTTGAGCATAGCCTGCAGATTTCACCAAGTAGTGGTGCAGGTCGTTATAGGTATAGTGGATAGCATCACCAGACAACTCTTTTACGTTCATATCTGCAGAGATTTCCACTTTTTCGTGTACCAACGAGTCGTCATATTGAGTTAATTGCGACTCTATCTGGATACCAGCCACAGTGACGAATATAGCGACCAAACAGCCAGCTCAAGCGACAAATACTGTAAAGTGTGTTCGGTTCATTGTTTTCAACAGCTTGCTGAATACTAACTTTTAACTCCTCGGTAATGCGTTCGTCAGCATCTAACCAGAGGACAAAATCTGACTCAACATACTCTTGGGCAAGACGTCGCTGTGGACCAAAGCCAGGCCAATCCTTATTTACATGGAACTTTTCTGTGTACTTACGAGCGACTTTTTCTGTCTCATCGGTACTACCTGAATCAAGAATGACGATTTCATCAACCCACTCAGCTACTGTTTTAAGGCAAGCATCGAGGTTTTTTGCTTCATTCTTAACAATGAGTGCGACAGCCAATGTTGGTTTTGCTGAGCTTGTCATGAGTTATTTACCTTGT
>NZ_JAHGAH010000368.1:0-1189 GCF_030248475.1 Vibrio sp. D173a | reverse complement strand
AACCGCTACAGCAATCTACATGCTGAAGAGGTTGATATTGATAAGAAAAACAATCAAGTGACCTTTGGCATGGTTAGCAGTGATGGTCAAAAGAAAGAGGTGAGTTTACCTCTGGTACGTATGCTCAACGTGAGCGGTAAGCAAAGGCCTCTCGTGTACGTGCCTGTTCAATTAGGTAAAGACACTACGCGAGATATCTTGGTTTATTTACGTGACCGTTCAGGTAGCGACTCCCAGCTAAGAATTGGCACCATGACGGCCAGTGAACACTTCATGATCAACAGCAACGCAGAAAACTTACTTTCGTCTGGCGCTGAGAGCTTTCAAGATGCTACCAAGTCAGGTGAGGCTTTGATTATCTCGCCAGAAGAGGACATCACGCTGGATCACTTCCCACTCAAAGCCGTTGCTTCGTTCAACGTGAGTACTCCGGTTCTAAAGGTGGAAAGTTTTGAAATGACGGGCTCGGGTGATGATGAAACCGTTGAGTTCTTTTTGTTAGATGCGGATGGCGAGCAGCAAAAAGTCTCTAAAAAGGTGATTAAGAAGCTGAAAGTCGGCGAGGATGTTCGCCCAGTAGTGAGTGCAGATTTTGTTGTATCGGGTGAAGCTCATGAGCGAGAGTTTGCCCTTGATGTGTTAGACATGAGTGAAAAGGTGCCTTACTTCGTTCTAGGCAAAAAAATGGCTAAAGAGGGCGTGTATATCAACACTCGCGCCGACTACCTGTTGAACGCAGAACCTCTGTTTAAAGGCGGTCATGTTGAGCTTGTTGAAGTCAACGGCATGACATTCCCGGCTAAGCTAGACACAGGTCAATGAATGCGATTAACATTAAACGCTTCAAGAAAGACGGGCAAGATATGGTGACCTTTACCTATCAAAACAACCAAGGCGATAAACAAGAATTCACTAAGCCAGTGATTGATGTGATGCGCATTAAAGCTAAGAAAGGCGAGAAGGTAAACATTCGTCCTGTGGTAGAAATGAACGTCAAACTCGGTGATTTAGAGAAGAAGGTCAAGGTTAACCTACAAGACCGCTCTCGCTTTGAATACAGCATGATTCTAGGCAAGAACTTCTTGAAATACGGTGCGCTTGTGAGTAGCGATGAAGATTATGTATTGGGTAAGAAGGAGTAGCTTGCATTAAACTCCGGAAAAACAAAAAGGGCCAACTCTTGCGAGTT
>NZ_JAHGAH010000367.1:0-843 GCF_030248475.1 Vibrio sp. D173a | reverse complement strand
TCTTGCTTACCTAAAGAGCGTACTTCTTCATATACAGTTCCCTTTCTTAATGGCAGTAACCAGTGTCGTTCTGTACCAGATCTTGCCCACTTATCAAGTAAGCCAAGCGAGTAAAAGCCTTTATCAAACAGTGTAATAGAATGGTCTGGTGTTGAGTCGATAAGTTGTTCTGCTAGCTTCATCTCACTGACTTTCGTGCTATCAAATACGCCATTCACCAGCAGGTGGCTTGTTAATTCCATTTGACAAACCATTCTAACTTGAGGGCAGGCAGTTCCACTGTGTTGATTACTTTTGGGTTCGAATACTTCTATATTCTCCTTTGAATCTGGAGCGCGCCACATGACACCATCAACTCCAAGTAACGTTAAGCCGTGCCATGTTGGAGAGTTGGCTTCTGCGTTCCAGATTTCAGCCGTAGATGTAAACACTTGCTTAACCGCATCACTTCCTAGTCGTTGCCGAGCCTGTACCAAAGCGCTAGGTGCAACTAATGGCCGCTTACCCGGTAGCATAAGCTGCATATTACTCGTTATGTCCCATACGGACTCGTCCCTGTAAAAAGCCATACCGAGCACAACCCATACCATCATATCTAAAGGGAGCCGACGCTTACGGATTGTTGCCATGCCTGCCTGCTCTAGACATTGGTTGATAAATTCTGCAGGAAGGATATCGCTCAACTTTCCTAGTGATTCAGAGTCTGGAACGAAGTTATTGGCGAGTGATAGGGCTTTAGTCAGTTGCATAAAAAAATCCGATAGACATGGTCTATCGGATTTTTACACACTGGTGGGATCGTTCAATTGATCAGTCTATTAATTTCTTAACTGATCGGCATTA
>NZ_JAHGAH010000366.1:0-567 GCF_030248475.1 Vibrio sp. D173a | reverse complement strand
GAGTTCTATGTCTCTCAATATGTGTTTATCAATGGTCAGCCACTTTTCAAAGTCTCGGATCAGTCTTGCTGAGTTGATGTCATGGGTGTGAAGCACACGCTTGAGTTGTGCGAGCAGGCTAGCTCTAGTTTTGGTGCCACACAATAGAAATTCAGCGACAGAAATGTCATGAGCATTAAGCTCCGTTACTAAGCGAACACGGTTGTTGAAATCAGCTTCGGAGTGAGTGCCGCTCAGCCATGTATAAATGTGATGCTGGATTGCATTACATAATGGCCCATGTGACAGGCACTCTTGTACATGAGGGTGAGAGAAGCGTGTTTTTACTCTCAGTTGGTGTAAATAGCGGTCAGCGAAGTCTGCTTGATTAATGTTCAACTGCGCTAAGCTGTGGCAGAGAGTTTGAACTTGTTCAGGTGTTAGGTTGACTAACTCAAAGTAACGCTCAATGTTGCGCTGATTGAATGTCGTGCCTTCCCTTTTGAGGTTCATAATACTCTCTTAGTGTATCTGTATACGGTAAAAATAGAATAGTATGTTGAACCAAAAGAGTAAAGGAAGCGCAAC
>NZ_JAHGAH010000365.1:0-979 GCF_030248475.1 Vibrio sp. D173a | reverse complement strand
TTTCGACGATCTATCTGCACCGCCTAAAGACTCCTTATTAGTTCTTTGATCGCACAGGCATGCTCGGAATGTCTATAGGCTTTACGCAACTCTTAATGTATTGACGAGCTTTTTCGGGTGAGAAAAATGTAAGCCTTGTAAACATACATGAGCCTTTTTAGGCACATATTTAGCCTGTAATTCTTCCTCGATGCCGCATACCACTAACGTAAAGTTAACTTGCTCAGATAAGCGAAACATAAATCTTAAAAACTCATTGCTCACAGGGTCCTTGCCCATATTCATTGCAAAATGACCGTCTATCTTTACTACGTCAAAAAGTCCCTTATTTAAAAGGTCGTAGTTAGTATAACCCGTACCGAAATCATCTATCGCGAGGCGGCACCCTAAGCGTTTCAAGCTTTGAAGATTATCTTGTACATGCTTTTGAGAAATAGCTTCGCTGTGTTCAACTAACTCAAAAATTAACTTTTTACGAACTTCTGGGCAATGTTTGGTAAGGCTGAAAATATCGTTATAAAATGAAGTCATCGCAAGGTCGGACATTGCAATGTTGATACTATAATCCCATTGGCCTTGTTCATCTTTTCTGGCTAATTCAACGACTTTTCTAATGATCATAAGAGTCAATGAATAGTGAATATGTGGAGTATCACTAAGCAACGACATATAGCTTTCTGGCTCAATATGCCCACGTTTCCGCCATACAAGCAAAACTTCACGAATACACTCTCTATCATGATTCATACTGTGAACAATAGGTTGATATGCGAGCTCGAAGTTAGCCCCACCATCTCGAATGTCCCTTTGTAAATCTTGCAGCATATGACGTTTACGTAAATTCCTTTGATAGTCCTTTTCACTATGGATATACAAGCCATCTTGGTTTTGAATTGCACGCAAGATCCCATAACTAATGCGTCTAAAGAGACGATCTGGTTTGGCAATATCATAAGTGCTTGAAAAATGTAACGTCGTT
>NZ_JAHGAH010000364.1:0-2449 GCF_030248475.1 Vibrio sp. D173a | reverse complement strand
GTGGTGGTGGTGGTGGTGGAGACTCTGATTCCACCCCTGCTGCAAAACCTCCAATTGAGAATAAGAAAGATGAAACCCCACCAGTAATCACGTTAGTAGGGAGCAAAAGCATCACCGTTTATCTGAATGATAAATTTCAGGATCCAGGCTTTACTGCAACAGATAACGTGGATGGTGACATCAGTAAGCGCGTTAAGGTTAGCTACGACAAACCGATAGATACTGACACTGTGGGCACCTACACAATAACGTACACAGTCACGGATAAAGCGGGTAACAAAGCTGTGGTATCTCGTGAAGTGAAGGTCGAAAGCAAAGCGATTCCGGCTCCAGATGTAGAGAGCGACAAAGACACCGAGAAGCCTCAAATTACACTAAAAGGTGGTGAGGAAATCATCGTTTATCTGAACGATGAATTTCAGGATCCAGGCTTTAGTGCAACAGATAACGTGGATGGTGATATCAGCAATCGTGTACAGGTTAGCGGCAAACCGGATACTGACACTGTGGGTACCTACACAATAACGTACAAGGTAACGGATAAAGCGGGTAACAAAGCAACGGCATCTCGTAAAGTGACCGTAAAGAGTAAAGCGGTTGCAGATATCGAGAAGCCTCAAATCACACTAAAAGGTGGTGAAGAAATCACCGTTTATCTGAATGATGAATTTCAGGACCCAGGCTTTACTGCAACAGATAACGTGGATGGTGACATAAGCAAGCGTGTGCAGGTTAGCGGCAAACCGGATACTGGTACTGTTGGTACCTACACACTAACGTACAAGGTCACAGATACCGCAGGCAATGAGGCAACGGCAAAACGAGTCGTCGAAGTTGTTGAAGGCATTGTCTTTAGAGACAGCGATATTGTTCTGTATGAAAATGAGTACCAGCACCGAATTTGGTATGACGTAAAGTCAGACAACATCGATGCGTCGAAAATAACATTTGAGCTGTCAGAGCAATCCACAGCGACGGTGGATAAAGCACAAGGCCAGACACTGGATGTTGAGTTGGTAGAGGTGAAAAATTCGACGTCTAAAAGCGGATATTTCACTTTGGCTATTCATGATGACGAAGAGTTCGAAGGTAAAGAAAGGATCGTGGTAAACGTTCTGAGTGACAAGGCGTTTGTTAAGGAACTGAACATTGATCTGGATGATACTGATTCTAAAGGACTAGTTGAGCACGGCGCTCTAACTGCTATTGGGCAAGTGCCATACATAACAAGGGTTGTTCTTGATGATATGCTTTACGCCTTTGATGGTTTGAAGATAGCGAAATATGACCTAATCAATCAGAGCCGAGTGAAATATCTTGATTTGACGCACTGGTCAATCAAATTTGATATTCAACCCTATTGGCCTCAAGTTGTTATTTATCAAGATGAGATCTACTGGCTTAACGAGAATAAGTTATATCAAGTTGATAAAAACGACTTAACTCCGAGACTTGTCTCTTTAGTACCTGCACACTTTCAGCATGGGTCTCGCCCAAGCCAAAAAATCTTAGCCATTTTAGGTAATAAGCTCTACGTGTTTGACAACGGACTTGACGATGAAAGTTTCCTTCTCCACGGACACGGATACCACAGTTATGATTTTGAAACTGGTGAGTGGCTAGGCCTTCCTGATTTTCCAGATGAAGGAGTATATGGAAAGCATTGGGCGATGTCCGTTTCTGGGACTAAGGTCGTGGGCGATGATATATACATCCTAGAGGAAAAGTATTTTAGTGTTTTTAACACAAAAGAATGGACATGGTCACAGGTTGGTACAGGGTATAAAGGTAAGTCGGCGGTTGAAGCGACACTTTCTGACCGGGCTCACTTCTCTGGTAGCTTTGCGTACGATTTTTTAAATCGCGATAAAGTTAAGTATTTTACTCGTTATGAGTTTGATGCCGATATGAAGGTAACAAGTGTTGATGAACGAGTAATACCTTACTTTGGCAGTGACCCTGTTATGTATAAAGGCCGTTTGTACATGACCGATGGTAAAAGCACTGATTTGTTGTCTATTTACTGGGGCGATAACCACTAAACGAGTTTTAATATGAAGGCCCTAAGCCA
Source organism: Vibrio sp. D173a (assembly GCF_030248475.1). Taxonomy (NCBI): domain Bacteria; kingdom Pseudomonadati; phylum Pseudomonadota; class Gammaproteobacteria; order Vibrionales; family Vibrionaceae; genus Vibrio; species Vibrio sp. D173a. The sequence continues at coordinate 378 of NZ_JAHGAH010000364.1, read as the reverse complement.
GCGCCCTGTCGCTGGCTTTTCTTTGGGTACGGAAAAGTTTTCCTAACCGATTGGCAACTGAAAGGTACTCTTAATCTCCTTTACGGATACGTTGGATTGAATGGCGCTGATGCCTTTCACGCGGCGAATCGCACTGATGCGGTCAAAGTATTCGTCTAAGTCTCGAGCCACCACTTGCACCATATAATCTGCGCTGCCAGCAATGCAGTGACACATTAAGATCCAGTTGGTTTCAGCGACAAAGTCTTCAAAAGGCGTGGTGTTTTCTACTTCATGACTGCCGAGGGTAACCAGCGTAAAACCAGAGACTTGGAAACCGAGCTTTTTACGGTTCAGCTTTGCTGCATAACCCTCGATATAGCAGAAGTGGCCCCCAAT
>NZ_JAHGAH010000363.1:0-5851 GCF_030248475.1 Vibrio sp. D173a | reverse complement strand
GATCAAGAGACAGGCGTACTTGCAGGCTTTCTTGTCTTTGTTCAGTGGTTGAAACCACTTAAATTGCTTCGCCGTTTACCGATACTGCCACATCAATGTTGCCACGAACTGCGTTTGAATATGGGCAAACTTGGTGTGCAATACGCGTTAGCTCTAGCGCTTGTTCTTGTGGCATGTCTAGTTCTACCGCTAGGCTCACTGTTAGTGCAAAGCCACCGTTATCGTTAGGGCCGATGCCCACTTCCGCTGTTACGGGTGCAATTTTCAGGTTTACTTTACCTTCACGCGCTACGTGCAGAATCGCGTTAGAAAAACACGCTGAATAGCCCGCCGCGAAAAGTTGTTCTGGGTTTGTCGCCGAACCAGTACCGCCCATCTCTTTAGGGTAAGACAGTTCTAACTCTAGAAGGCCATCATTTGTTTTTACTTGACCATTGCGACCAGCCAATGCGGTAGCCTGAGTTTTATAGATTGTAGTCATACTAATTTCCTTTTCAATTTAAGTTGTGCGCTATCTAATTGCCAACAACCTTATATCGAATTAAAGATCGTTGCAACTATATTGCGCACAATTTATTATGTTTTTTTCCATGGATAGCTAGGCAACGCCAATGAGCCAGTGTCACACCGACAACATCATGACCGACGACGATAAACTCTTACTCGAAAACCAAATTTGCTTCCCTCTCTATAGCGCAGCGAATGCGGTGATTCGAGCTTACCGCCCGTTGTTGGACAAGCTTGATCTGACTTATTCTCAGTACTTGGTGATGATGGTGCTGTGGGAGAAAGACGGTGCCAGCGTAAAAGAATTGGGGTCGCAACTGCATTTGGACTCAGGCACACTCACGCCGCTGCTTAAACGCTTAGAAGCAAAAGGCTATGTAGAACGTGGGCGCAGTGAGACCGATGAGCGCGTTCGCGTACTCAACCTAACAGAACAAGGTCGTGACCTTAAAGAACAAGCTAAGTCAGTGCCAAACGCCATGATGTGCAAAATAACCTTAGAGCTGGATGAGATGATCATGCTGAAGAAGCTGTGTGGCAAAGTGCTCGACAATCTGAGCTAACAAGATAGAAGCATCCGCTTCCCCACTTCCTATTAGAAAGAGCCTGTCGAGATGCAGGCTCTTTCGATCTTAGCTAGACGATCGACTCAAAGTAATCATCGATATTCTCTATTGCTAATCTGCCTTCATCTTCAATAAAACCTATCAAAGCAAACTCACTTACATCGGATTTACCTATCAAGTGAAATAGGAAATGGCTATCAATAGGATAGTTACAAGCGATTTTCCTTAAACACACTCCGATGAGAATATACTTTCCGAAAGCAACAACAGCTCAGCTTAAAACATTCAAAGGAAAGTAAATTATGATTAATACTCAAATCAAACCATTTGCAGCTACAGCGTACAAAAACGGCGAATTCGTTGAAGTAACAGAACAAGACGTTCTAGGTAAATGGGCAGTATTCTTCTTCTACCCAGCAGACTTTACGTTTGTATGTCCAACAGAACTGGGCGACCTAGCAGACCACTACGAAGAGCTACAAAAACGTGGCGTAGAAGTTTACTCAGTATCAACTGACACACACTTCACTCACAAAGCATGGCACGACAGCTCAGACACAATCGGTAAGATTCAGTACTACATGCTTGGCGACCAAACAGGCAACATCACAAACAACTTCGGTGTGATGCGTGAAGGTCAAGGCCTTGCAGACCGTGCTACGTTCCTAATCGACCCAGAAGGTACTATCCAAGCAATGGAAATCACTGCTGAAGGTATCGGTCGTGACGCAGAAGACCTACTACGCAAAGTGAAAGCAGCTCAATACGTAGCAGCGCACCCAGGCGAAGTTTGCCCAGCTAAATGGAAAGAAGGTGAAGAGACACTAGCTCCATCACTAGACCTAGTTGGCAAAATCTAAGGCACTGAAATTTAAGTTCTAATCAGTTCCCGATTTCCTTTTTCTGATTAGAACTGAATTAGAGAGCACTTCAGGTTAGATACCTTGACGACCTTCTGCCTGATTTGCTCTCTCCCCCTCAGGTTTTATCTACAGTAACCACTTTTTAGTTTTAATTAAGGTAGTAACAACTATGTTAGACCAAGCGATCCAACAACAACTCAAACAATATCTGGCTAATGTAAAAGAAGAAGTTCGTTTAGTGGTTAGTCTAGATGAAAGCAAAGCATCGAATGACATTTTGTCTCTAGCGAACCAAATCGCAGAGATGAGCGACCTAATCACCGTTGAACGTGACGACAACGCAAGCGCACGTAAACCAGTGATGGCGGTAACTAACCCAGCAAAAGGCACATCACTACGCTTTGCAGGCTTGCCAATGGGTCACGAATTTACCTCTCTAGTATTGGCATTGCTTCACTCTGGCGGTCACCCAATCAAACTAGAACCAGAAGTGATTGAGCAAATCGCAGCACTAGACAAAGATCTAGACGTAGAAATCTTCATTTCACTGTCGTGTCAAAACTGTCCGGACGTGGTTCAAGCGTTCAACATGATGGCGGCGCTCAACCCGAAAGTAAAAGCAACCATGATCGACGGTGGTTTGTTTCAAGATGAAGTGAAACAACGCGACATCATGGCAGTACCAAGTGTATTCGTGAACGGTGAGCTATTCGGTCAAGGCCGTATGTCTCTAACTGAAATCCTAAACAAAGTGGATGACGGCGCGAGCGAGAAAGCGGCGAAAGCACTGAGCGAAAAAGACCCATACGACGTACTTGTTGTCGGCGGTGGTCCTGGTGGTAGCGCAGCTGCTCTATACGCTGCTCGTAAAGGTATTCGCACTGGTGTGGTTGCTAAGCGTTTTGGCGGTCAGGTTATGGACACCATGGCAATCGAGAACTTCATTTCGGTAAAACGTACTGAAGGTCCAAAACTGGCAACTGATCTAGCAGAACACCTAAAAGAATACGACGTAGACGTAGTAACTGAGCAACAAGCTGAGAAGCTAATGGGCGCAGCACACACAGAAGACGGCTTGATTCACATCCAACTCGAAAGTGGCGCAACGCTGAAGAGTAAGAGTGTCATCCTAAGCCCTGGTGCACGCTGGCGTGAAATGAACGTTCCGGGTGAGCAAGAGTACCGCAACAAAGGTGTCGCGTACTGCCCACACTGTGACGGCCCACTGTTCAAAGGCAAGAAAACCGCAGTTATCGGTGGTGGTAACTCAGGCATCGAAGCCGCTATCGACCTTGCTGGTATCGTAGAACACGTAACGGTTCTTGAATTCGCAGACGTACTTCGCGCAGACCAAGTGCTTATCGACAAAGCGAACTCACTACCAAATGTAGACATCATCACGATGGCGCAAACAACAGAAGTAGTAGGCGACGGTACTCGCGTAACAAGCTTGAAGTACAAAGACCGCAACACAAATGAAATCAAAGAGATTGAACTGTCAGGTATCTTTGTTCAAATCGGTCTAGTACCAAACACAGAATGGTTAAAAGATTCAGAAGTAGCCCTATCTGAGCGCGGCGAAATTGAAGTCGGTAGCCGTGGCGATACTAGCCTAGAAGGTGTGTTCGCAGCTGGTGACGCAACAACCGTTCCTTACAAACAGATCATCATTGCGATGGGTGAAGGTGCAAAAGCAAGCTTAGGCGCATTTGACTACCTAATCCGTAAGCAAGGTTAATCTCCAATTTCTTGAGCACAAAGCGCACGGTGCTGTGTTTTCTTCCCCGGAAAACCAATCGGGGCACCGTGACAGCGATGAGTAACAAGAAATAAAATCAAAAACCTAGAAGCCCAAAGACTTTGCCAGCAGGTATAAACTGCTGGCTTTTTTGGTTTTTGGTTTTTGGTTTTTGGTTTTTGGGGAGACTAAAGGTATGAATGAAAATTAAGCCTTGCTAGCTATTTACATAAAGGTAAGTTGCAATAATGCCAGCCAAAACGTTCAAAAATAATGACCAAGCCGTTTGACGTAAAAACAACTTCCCGTGATCTTTATTCAAGTCCATTGCCTCAGCATTTGCCTTTTTATCGCCAGAAGTCACGTTAAAAACGACTTTCTTACCATTAATCTCATCAAGAGCACTGTACACTTTACTCGCAAGATAGTGCCCAATTTTGCTTATTGGGGTAAAACCATACAAGCCAAAGAAGAGCCAGATCGCAATATATTTCGTTGGCATACTAGCATCAGGATATAAGTTACTATCAGCCCAAAGGAAGCCAGACACCCAAAGTAAGGAATACATGAAAATAAAACTATGATGTACAAGCGTCGCGATCGTTTGTCTTTTCTTTTTGAACCAATAGTAAAAGTCTGTGATCAAAGCTGTTTGCTTTCTCGAATTGACCCAATCAGTGACCTCATTGATCAACTCTTTACTTATCTGAGCGTTTATAAAATCAACTCGACAAAATGAAGGTGCAGTCATTACGTCAATTTGGTCAAAATCATCATAATTACCAGAAACCATCATTTGCATAAATTTTCCGGGCTTCATATCCCCAGAGATTCTAACTAAAAGGGTATGCCGTTGAGCAGCTTCATAACCATGAATGTCGACCATAAAATCCCATTTAATAACAACCTCTTCGATACATTCTGGAGTCTGCCAATGATGTTCTGCAAACTCCTGCCATGTACCAAACTCTTGTATATCTGAGCCTTTGTAGCCAATCGTTAAAGAGGTTATCTGGGCATGGATATGATTTGTTTGTAACTTGCGAGTAATACAAGCATTCAACTCTTTGATGTCATCTAATTCTATAAATAATGGCTTGTGATAAACCTTTATTTGTGAGTCAGGTTTACCGGCAAATAAATAGAATAAAGATTTTAGTTGCTCTTTAGGAAGTTTGGCTACAACAGACTCTTGGCCATCCACCGAACTATTGTTCATTTCAATTACAGTATTGCCACTTGTCACATGTTCCCCTTTTGCTTATTCAAATTCTACAGAGCTAAATACAGGAGCAGAAAAATACCGTATCACCACCGATTAAACAGCATACCATTCGCTAAAGTGAATATTAGTATTCTCAGAAGATGAGAATTCAACAAATTTCGGTTAACTAAATGAGCCCCAAACCACCAACCCCACCTAACCTCCCCTTGTATCAAACTCCAAAGATCTCAACACTCCGAGATCAAAGGGGAGGGACTGGTTCTGCATTCGCGGATAATTCAGCAACAAACACCAACATCACAACACGCTGAGAGTAGATTCTGAATAATCGCTTAGGCTACTTCAGAATGACGCTGCTCGTTTAGCTCTCTCTTTCCGTCATTCCCGCGAACTCAGGTGAGACTGGGAATCTACTCACCACAAACTCGATCCAAATCATTAGCTAAAACACGAACGACTGAAAGGTGAAAGAAGGTTGCAAACACATAACCCAACATTTAGCTTCAAACCACCACCCCCACCTAACCTCCCCTTGTTCAAACTCCGAAGCTCTCAACACAACGAGCTCAAAGGGGAGGACTGGTTCTGCACTCGCAGATAATTCAATTCACAATGGAACATAGCAACGCGCTGAAAATAGATTCTGAATAATCGCTTGGGCTCCTTCAGAATGACGGTGTGAAAGCACTGAACTCACGGCAGCAAAGAATAACCCTCCCCCTTGATAATCACATCCAAATGCTTGGCAAACCAAGTCGAGAAAAGGGGGAGTTGGAGCTGTCTCTTATACACAAATCCCCAAGCTTGTAGCTTGGGGATTTTTTTTGAACTCTTTCAAGTGTGTGTGATCTGATCACTTAGCAATCATTACTGAAACACTAAGATGACACACTCAGACGCTAAACTTTGGGCACAAGAACAATTTGGACAAGCACAACTTAAAGACCCTCGA
>NZ_JAHGAH010000362.1:0-1129 GCF_030248475.1 Vibrio sp. D173a | reverse complement strand
ATTACGCAACAAAGCCGTGCGCTTGGCCAAACAGTTAAAGTCCTTACCACAAGAAAAAGTAAATCAAAATGCGGAAGGCAAAGCCAAGCTTAATTAAACATTACCACGCTTTGGAACAAACATGCGTCGACAGCCCCACTCCCCTCATAGCTGAGCTTACAAAGTGCCACAAAGCTCCGTACAACATACAGATAAGTTCCAGAACCTTCAAAAACGATATTTAATTGAGTGCATAGATATTTTTTTTCATCATTCTTAATGAAAGTTTGCTTGACGTCATTTTAATGATCTTTCGAGTATTTCTTTTCTAACTCAAGAACTTAACGCGCGGTAAGTAGATTCCTAGTCTCGCTTAGGCTCGCTGGAATGACACGTCTAAAGACACCGAGTGTAGTGATTCAGTTTTAGCGCTCGAATTAGAGCTCCCCCATAAACCTCAAACCTCACGTTCCAAAAAAGCGGACCGCGGAACTAAGTAAGACTGGTTAGCTTGCTTGTGGTTAAGCGCTCTTCCCTCCAACACGCGAGCACTTCTAGATTTGGTAGGTCTTGCTGACGTGTTTACTTTGTTTATCCATTTCAGAGCTCGTAGGCTATTTGGCAACTCGAATTAATTATAATTTTCATGTTATCAAGCCAGCATCTTCAAGTTGACTCGGTATAAAAAAACTATTCTTCTGATAATTTAAATTTATCTCATTGTTAATAAAATTAATATTAATCCAATTCCAACCCCCTATTTATAAGCTTCATAGTAATTACAATAAAATACATTTTACAAACATTTAAAAATAATCAATAAGATATTGAAAGTGTGATTTTTTAGTTATAACATCCCATTTCATTTTTAACGTTGGTTTAAATTTTAAAATAATCATGAAACTAAAAACACTATTATTAGTAACAACTCTGACTATATCTAACAATGTAGCTTCTCGAGAAGTCGAAGCGAAAATTTATTGCGGTAATAACGAGGGAACCCAATGGGGCTGGCTTCATACTGATGAATACAACCCTAGCAACGATAATGTAGTCACTGTTCGCGGTGAATTTAAATTCTTCCAAACAATGGTATACAACAATTGGGAAGATCCGCATTATATCCACAAGGGTGCGCTCATTCTTAGGG
>NZ_JAHGAH010000361.1:0-574 GCF_030248475.1 Vibrio sp. D173a | reverse complement strand
CTTCGGAGTCGAGCTACTATCGGGTTTTGAAAGCGGAAGGTCAACTTCATACCCGAGGTCGTCAGCGAAGTCGACCAAGGCAGGCTAAGCCAACAAGTTATACGGCAACAGGTCCCAATCAAGTGTACACATGGGACATTACTTACTTGCCATCTAGGGTTCGCGGTCAGCATTACTATCTCTACGTGATTGAAGATATTTATAGCCGAAAAATCGTTGGTTACGATGTTTATGAATGTGAATGCGGTGAGTTAGCATCACAGTTATTACAGCGGACGCTGATGCGCGAGCAATGCTTTAATCAGCCACTGGTACTTCACTCGGACAATGGTGCGCCAATGAAGTCACTGACGTTCAGAGCGAAAATGGATGAGCTTGGTATCACCTCATCATACAGTCGCCCCAGAGTTAGTGATCATAACCCGTATGTTGAGTCGCTATTCCGTACCGTGAAGTACATGCCTAACTGGCCAACAAAAGGCTTTGAACAACTCGATGCAAGTCGTAGTTGGGTTGAGGCATTCGTGCGTTGGTACAACACCGAGCACAAGCATAGTAAGTTAAATTACGTTAC
>NZ_JAHGAH010000360.1:0-850 GCF_030248475.1 Vibrio sp. D173a | reverse complement strand
GAGGACGCTTACCACTTTGTGGTTCATGACTGGGGTGAAGTCGTAACAAGGTAGCGCTAGGGGAACCTGGCGCTGGATCACCTCCTTATACGATACGGATAGTTTGCTTTCACTTTTAAAAAGTGAAGACAAATGAGTCACGATGAGTGTCCACACAGATTGATACGGTTTATAAGTAAAAGAGACGAAGATATCCCAATATCTTCGAAGTTTGGTTCTGCTTTTTAAAAGTGGAAACAAATAGCAGTGTCCCGTTCGTCTAGAGGCCTAGGACACCGCCCTTTCACGGCGGTAACAGGGGTTCGACTCCCCTACGGGATACCATTGGGTCGTTAGCTCAGTTGGTAGAGCAGTTGACTTTTAATCAATTGGTCGCAGGTTCGAATCCTGCACGACCCACCATTCTTTAAGAATGACTCTCAAGATGGGGCTATAGCTCAGCCGGGAGAGCGCCTGCCTTGCACGCAGGAGGTCTGCGGTTCGATCCCGCATAGCTCCACCATTCTTGACGTCTACCACAAGACGAAAAACTTATGTGGGCGATTAGCTCAGTTGGGAGAGCACCTGCCTTACAAGCAGGGGGTCACTGGTTCGAGCCCGGTATCGCCCACCATCTTTAAGCGCATTCGATGAGTGCTTTTAAAAATGGTTACTTCATAAGAAGTGATTAGCTCTTTAACAATTTGGAAAGCTGACAAAACAAACTTTTAAGTTTGTTTGTAAAGTTCTCAAAGTATTCTTAATTGAATACTCCAAACAACACATTCAAGTGTTCTTGGGTTTTGCGAAAGCAAAACATATTTGAGTCCGGCAAAATCGAAAGCTATCTCGCTCATTCAAATAATGAGAT
>NZ_JAHGAH010000036.1:0-961 GCF_030248475.1 Vibrio sp. D173a | reverse complement strand
AGAAGCAAATCAGTCGCCACATCGAAGCGATACCGGTGCTGTTTCGTGAATACGAGAGTAAAGCGGTGGGGAAATACAGCTTCACTGAGGCGGCAAGCAAACTCGACAGTCAGTTCGACCGCATCGGTCGGGTCGACTTTGTGGTGGCGTCGCTCAACTTAATTAACGTGGTTTCGCAAATGCAAACGCTGCAGGCGCTCCAAGAGTCGGCGCCTCACCCCGATACGCGTCGTCAAGAAATGACGCTGGGTTACACCGTGGCTTGGTTTATCAATAACACCGGTGCGGTCATCAAAGGATTGTCGCTGAGTAAAATTCAATCTGATACTGAGCTAATGGGTCGCTCACTTAAGGTGCTAAAAGCAGGAAGAAGCGCATTTGACATTACTGATGTACTCACTGCTGAGCGCTACGTGGCACACTCATTGATTGCGGGTGTGGCCGGTGTGATGGCGGCTGGCCTTGAAGGTTGGCAAACCATGGAGGACTTTGCGGCATCAAGGAGTTCGTCAGAGCGTTGGTTGTTAGGTGGTAAATTTGCTGCTCTTGGGATGCAAGGACTTAGCTGGGGCAGGCTTGTAGCCCGAACGCTAAGTACTCGTTTCGCTTCGCTTGCCGTTGGTAGCGTTCTTAATGGGTGGATATTAGCGGCAAACTTCTGGGGCGCAGCGCTGTATGCGGTGGTGACGATTGCGCAGCTAGTGACTCAACGAACGCCACTTGAAACTTGGCTCAATCATTCTGTCTGGGGTAAAGAGCCGGATGGGAACCTCAATGCGGCGGATGAATACCATGCTTTATTAAAATTGCTTAACCAACCAACAATACAGTCCATTCCTACCAAGCGACACATCGCCAAAACGGACTCGATGACGGACACCATGGTCAATTTTGAGCAAGGTATCACGCTACTTCTGCCGAACGCTTATGAAGGGGAAGTAGTCACATTGAGCGTCGGGGC
>NZ_JAHGAH010000359.1:0-834 GCF_030248475.1 Vibrio sp. D173a | reverse complement strand
TCCAGATTACATTCTGCTCCCTAAGGCAAAAGTTAATGAGTTTGTAGACGCCTATAAGCGCTACTTTAAAAAGCTCTACCCTGCGGGACTTGAGAGCAAAGAACTCACCTCTGTGATCAATCAACGCCAATACACACGACTAAAAGGTGTGGTTGAAGATGCAGAGCAAAAAGGCGCCACCATTCACACTGTGAGCGAGCAAGCTCAAGACGATGTGAATCACCGCATGACGCCTCATCTACTGACTAATGTAAACGACGACATGTTTGCCCTTCAGGAAGAGTTGTTTGGTCCTGTGCTACCTATCGTCCCTTATGATTCTTTGGACGAAGCAATTGAGTACATTAACGATCGTCCTCGCCCGTTGGCTCTTTACATCATGAGTCACGACAGTGACGTGCAAGAGAAGTTGCTGTCTAAAACGCACTCTGGTGGCGTGTGCATCAATGATTCTCTTGTTCATGTTGCGGTCGATGATGCACCATTTGGCGGTGTTGGTCCGTCAGGCATGGGGCACTATCACGGAATTGAGGGATTCAAAACCTTCAGTCATGCCAAAACGGTTCTGAGTAGAGGTAAAATCAACTACACAAAACTGTTGCATCCTCCGTATAATAATCTGTTCAAGAAATTGATTTTTAAAGTGATTAATCGATGACCACTAAAAGACAACAGATCTTAGATTCCGCCCTTCAACTCTTTGCTGAGCAAGGCGTTGAGGGCACATCTACCGCTCAGATTGCTAAAGCGGCTGGTGTGGCGAAAGCGACTCTGTTTCACCACTTTGAAAACAAGTCTCTATTGGTTGATGAGCTTTTTAGAGAACTTAAACAA
>NZ_JAHGAH010000358.1:0-616 GCF_030248475.1 Vibrio sp. D173a | reverse complement strand
ACTTGGGTATATACTGATTTTAAGAGCATTGAAGAGGGCATAGATGATGTCAGCAACAACTGTAGGCAGTGATTTGGCAAAATTATTTTTTCTCTGCATTGCATTATTCAGCAAGGCTCTATGTGAGAAACCAAGGTTTGCAGATCACGTTTAAGCGAGCGCTCAGATTACGGCATCTTGTTCTCAATTTGCCCTTATGCGTATATAGATTTCTTATTTATCTCGCATATCGAAATGGTCGATGATTTCTAACAAACAGCAAATACAGCCAAGTATAAAAGCAGCAAAAGCGATGTGTATGCCATAACACATTTCTAGGGAGATCCGTGGAGAATAAAAGCGAAACCTTTCATTTCACTCTCTCTTAAAAGCCACTATGCATATAAACACTATAAATTTTGCCGCAGTGCGCATGTTATTGTATACAAAAAAAGAATATTTGCTAGCAATTCATTCTCTTGGGGTATATTTTCTAGTTCAATGTTCACAAATTATTTAAATGAAAATGAAAAACAATAATCTTAAGAAACTACGAACTGCATTACTTCTTACGCTTACCACTTCAATGATGGGTTGTTCTTCTTTGGATACTCACCTTGTGGGCTGTCTCTTGATC
>NZ_JAHGAH010000357.1:0-631 GCF_030248475.1 Vibrio sp. D173a | reverse complement strand
TTCATCAAGCAGATACCAGCTATCGATAACTTGAATTCAGGGCTTAGAGAGAATAACAGAGTAGAAATTTGAGGGCGTGGAGAGCAGTAACCAGAGCGAAAGGGAATTCTAAAACAAATAGATAAACAAGAAAGCGAGCTTTCCCCAACCTAAGCTGGCAACCCATAGGGGAAGGTTGAACTGAGCCGAGCTGACTACACTCAAAGGCAATAGCTCAGAGAAAGGGAAAGCGGTGCAATTAGACAGATGAAATGAGACTAAACGATCAGTGCGTTATCACGGCAGAGTGTATTAATGAGATCGGTAATCGCCAACACGATGGTCGACTGAACTTTTTGATTATGGCGACCTATAAACATATCGAGCATTGGGCCCGACATCGACTCCACCATTTCCGCATCGTACTCAATCGGCATAATCTTTTGAATGGCATGGGTTCTATTCAGTTCAAACAGAACATTAGGGTCAGTAAAAGAAACCTCATCACCTTGGATTTTTGCCCACTCTTTCAAAGTAACAAAAATCTCTAGGTCATCGTAAACCTCTTTACTGATCACACCCAAGCCCAGAAGCAGTTTTGCGCGTACCATTATCTCACCAAGCGGACCACCGCTATTAAGTAAGGGTTCGA
>NZ_JAHGAH010000356.1:0-4416 GCF_030248475.1 Vibrio sp. D173a | reverse complement strand
AGTCACTTGGGTATACTCTCTTAATTTGTCGAAATTCAGGGCTGCCTCTTGCAGAATCAGTGGACTCCCTGCCCGATGAAGAGAAGTATATTGAACAGTGTTTTATGACTCTAATCGCCAAAAAGAAACCCGCACTTAACGGCGGGTTATTAATAAACAAGGGTAGATAGCTTGATAACCGAGGGTTATCATTGTTGGCGATCTCGATCTAGGTGCCCGGTAATAATCTCCGTTACAATATTGCGCAACCAATGCACCATATCATTACGTCGATTCTTATGGTGGTAGTAAGCCAGCAGTGATGGCTCGATCACCATACCGTCGAGCTCAATATCCAGCCTACGGAGCTTATACAACTTATCGACATTGACCGTTTTTGATGCTGGAAAAACCATATCTGAGTTTGCAACCACATCAATAATTGCAGATGGCAGCTCAGAGCGAAACGCAATTTTAGGCTCTACCCCTTTGATCTTCATTATTTTTTCTGAAAATGAAATATTAGAGTTCCAGTCAGCAGCAATCACGGTAGCAAACTCGAGATGCTGGCAGTCTGACACTCGTAAGCGATCACCTTGCAAAGGATGATCTTTTCGAACATAAGCACAGAACGCATCTTTTACGATTTCTTTCGTCAAGAGTTCTTTGGGGGAGTGGTTGATTTCGTAGTTCACTCCCAGCAGCACTTCATCCTTGATAATTTCATCCATGGTAGAACGCGACCAGTTCAGTAAATGAATTTGCACATTTGGTGCGGCCTGTCTGATTGCTTGGAAAATTTCGCTCGCATAGGAGCTAAGGATAAAAGGGGCTAACGCAATCTTGACCGTCCCGTTCATCTCTAATGGGTTAAAGTCTTTTGAACCATTTAACGTTATCGAAATCTCATCAAGTAACGGCGCTAAGCTTTCCGCTAAATCGTTCGCGAACTCGTTAGCTCGCAAGCCATGATGGGTTTTCACAAATAGCTCATCATCAAAGTGATCACGCAATCTCTGCAATGCTTTACTCACCGCAGGTTGAGACACAAACATCCGGTCTGCCGCACGGCGTATGTTTCGTTCTTGGTGGAGGATGATAAACGTTCTTAATAAATTGAGGTCGAGGTTGGAGAAGAGATCTTTGGCCATAAATTCACGTCGTTGATAACTTAAGGTTATTATTCAGCATAAGAACAGATTTGACGACTTTCCAACCGCAAGGCACCAAATGTTTGCGATCGATACGTCTTAATGACGAAAAAATTACACAGCCTACGATCAAGTTGGCGTTTGAAAAGCTACCTCCCCCTCCATTCGATGCTACCTTTGCTCACTATAAAACATAGATAACTGCAGCAATCTCACCAACCATAAGCTGCCGTGATACTTTAATTTGCAGAAGATGTTCCTATCTTCATTAACCTCAAAATACCGCTAAACAACAGGCAACGCTCACTGCTTTTCATAGCCGAAGATCTCGTAACCATGCCTTAACCCATCAATCTTTATCATGGGCACATCTTTCGCCTTTAGAATCCGGCGGCATTCCCGATCTTGTCGTCATGTCCATCGAGATTACTGAATAACACGAATGACCTGGAAACTTATGCTGAGAACTAACGCACGGCCGCTTTCTGGTTTTCTAAGCATCCCGATGACATCACGCGATCACCCTCTTATTTGTATCGAAAGTGATTTTCACTCTTCTATGTTCATTCACCAAAGTAGATAGGATAAAATTTATGAGTTACAGTTTGTTACAACAAACAAAAGGTCTTTCATTCTTATACCAAAAGTGGTTTCGACGCGTAACAAGGACTCCTATGACTAATAAAAAAGTGCTTATTCTCTATGCACATCCTTCACAGCATCGCTCCGAAGTGAATGCCCCCCTTTTTAATGCCGCTCAACAGATAGACGGCGTGACTTGTGTCGACCTATACGCCGAATACCCTCACTTCAATATCAATATTGACCGTGAACAGCAGCGTTTACGGGATCATGACGTCGTCATTTTTCAGTTTCCACTGTACTGGTATTCAACCCCAGCCATATTAAAAGAGTGGCAAGATCTGGTCTTAGAGTACGGGTTTGCTTACGGCTCAGAAGGTACAGAACTACAAGGTAAAACACTGCTCTGCGTGCTATCTGCTGGCGGGAAAGAAGAAGCTTATAAAGCTCAAGGGTATAACCATTTCACTATTCGCGAACTGCTTGCTCCAATCGAGCAAATGTCGGCGCTCACTGGAATGCATTACATTGCGCCACTGGCACTGTTCGGCTCCCGCACTGCGCTTGAAGAAAATCGAATCGCTCAACATATTGAACGTTACAAAACGCTGCTCAATGCATTGGTAAAAGACACATTGGATCTTAAAGCAGCAGCTTCACTCATCAAACTCAATAGCGCACTCCCACAACTGATTAAGGAAGCGTCATGACAGGGATATTCTTACAAGCCTTTGTTTACCTAATTGCCGCCGTAATTGCCGTTCCTCTAGCCAAACGCTTGGGCTTAGGTTCAGTGCTGGGCTATTTGATTGCTGGCGTGGTTATTGGCCCAATTATTGGTCTGGTTGGTGAAGAAACGACGACAATCCAACACTTTGCCGAATTCGGTGTTGTGATGATGCTGTTCCTCGTAGGTTTGGAGCTTGAACCCAAAATGCTCTGGGCGATGCGAAACCGCTTGATGGGACTCGGTGGCCTACAAGTTGGCGGTACAGCAGCGCTGATCATGGCAATTGCGCTTTACTTTGAACAACCATGGACGATTGCACTCGCGATCGGCTTAATTTTTGCGTTGTCATCCACTGCAATTGTGCTGCAAACCTTTAATGAGAAAGGGCTAACCAAGACCGAAGGCGGTCAAAATGCGTTCTCGGTACTGCTTTTCCAAGATATCGCGGTTATACCAATGCTGGCATTTATTCCGCTATTAGCACTGCCGGAACTCGTAGAGCAGGCACAATCTGCAGCTCAATCAGCAGCTGAACATCATGAAGAGCTCACCCTAGTCGCTGGTCTTCCTGGTTGGGCGTACGGTCTTGTGATCACCGCTTCTATTGCCATCGTGGTGGTTGGTGGACACTTCCTGAGTCGTCCGCTGTTCCGCTACGTTGCTAGCTCTGGATTGCGCGAAATCTTTACCGCCACCGCATTAATGCTGGTGATCGGCATTGCGGCCTTAATGAGCTTAGTTGGCCTATCCCCTGCTTTAGGCACTTTCTTGGCAGGTGTTATGCTGGCGAACAGTGAATTCCGCCACGAATTGGAATCCAACATTGAGCCATTTAAAGGCCTATTGCTTGGTCTGTTCTTTATCACCGTAGGTGCAGGCATCGACTTCTCAGTTCTGTTCAGCGACTTTGGTTTGATCATCGGCCTGACACTCGGGGTAATGGCTCTGAAAGCGGTAATTCTGTTTGTCATCGCCCTAATCTTTCGTATTAAAGGCAGCAACCGTTGGTTATTTACACTGAGCTTGGCACAAGCGGGTGAATTTGGCTTTGTATTACTGAGCTTCTCAGTGCAAAACCATGTAATTCCATTTGAGCTTTCACAGACTCTGGCGCTGGTTGTTGCGATTTCAATGTTCCTAACGCCGGGATTATTCATCCTGTTCGATAAAGTCATACTTCCTCGCTTTGAGAGTGAATCGAACGATCGCGAAAGTGATACGATTGAAGAACAAGGCACCGTGATCATTGCTGGTATAGGCCGCTTTGGTCAGATCGTAAACCGCTTATTAGTATCCAATGGCGTGGAAACGGTTGTTCTTGACCACCAAGCAAGCCAAATCGATAACATGCGTCAAATCGGCACACGAGCTTACTTTGGCGACGCGACTCGTCCCGATATGCTGCACACGGCGGGTATTGAGCACGCTTCAGCACTTGTGGTGGCGATTGACAACCAAGAGGCCAGCGTTGGATTGGTGAAACACGTGAAGCATAGCTATCCGAATGTGACCATCATTGCACGTGCATTCGACCGTGGTCATGGTTATCTGCTGCGCCAAGCTGGAGCCGACATCATTGAGTCGGAGACTTACCATTCTGCATTAGAGATTGGTGGGCATGCAATGAAAGCCATTGGCATACACCCGTTCTACACTGAGCAACAGAAATCAACGTATCGACGCGTCGAATGCCGTAAGTCTGACATGCTGTATGAAGCATGGGCCGATGACTCTGAGGGAGAACGTTATGATAACAACTTCCGTCAGCTGTTTATTCACCTTGAAGAGAGAATGGCTGAAGAGATGCAGAAAGATCGTCATGACAAACTTTCTCGCTCAGAACGTGGTTGGACACCGCCACCAAAAGGGTATGCGGATGACTTCAACGAAGAAAACGTTCAAGAGCTGAACCCTTGCAAAGAACAGCCTCAATAAAAGCAAAAACCTCCCACGCTCTGTCTCTTGATCACTAGA
>NZ_JAHGAH010000355.1:0-4102 GCF_030248475.1 Vibrio sp. D173a | reverse complement strand
GACAGCCGCTCGCGGGGGCTTTTTTGTATCTTAACCCCCCATCCCTATCCAAATGTACACAATAACAACATTACAAAAAAGTTTAGAACGCAGATCAAATAATCAACAAGCTAAGCATTCATACGGTTGATATAAGCCAAATCGCTTTTTAGAGTGGTTGCCCTTTTACTTGGGAAATCAAGCATCAATGGAGCAAAAGCTTCATGACAAAGGAAACACACTAACAAGGAATATAAAATGCGATTAACCAAAGTTGGCTTAGCAGTGCTCACTGCTCTTTTGGCTAGCGGCTGTAGCGATGACGACTCGACGTCTTCGGCCGCCACACCCGCTAAACTTAACTTCTCCATTCAAGGTATTGCAACCGATGCCCCTATCGCTAATGCACTAATAACAGCAAAAATTGGCGATAGAACCGTTACAACGACGGCAAATGAGACAGGAAACTACTCATTAGATTTCGAATATGACGAAGGCTCGCTGGCGGGGACTGAGATGGTTGAAGTGACAGCGAAAGGTGAAGGTCAACAATCACACATCGAACTCATCGGTCAACTGGGCTCTTTTAACATGTTATTAGAGCAAGCAGGAGACGATAACACGCTGCAGCAAGAGGAATCACCCAGAACCGCTATTACCCAAATTAGCACTGCGATGCACTTTTTAAGTCAGCAATCAGGACAAGAGCTTTCCAATGACGAAGCTTTAGTGGCTGCAGAATCGCAAGTCGATGTTGAGGAACTACTGGAAATAAGTGCCATCATCAAAGTTCTGGCTGACAACCCAGATTATACGCCAGAGGAAGAAAGCAGTATTCTAGATATTCTGAGTTCATCAGAAGAAGGGGTCGAAAAGGCGCTTGAAGAGTACTTCGCTAACAATCAACTTTTGAATGAATCAGGCGAGCTTATTCCTGAGTTTTCTAAAGCTATTGAAGAAGCAAAACAACAAACTATCGATGATCCTCTCGTGACTCCAAGCTTTGATGCTGTTGGTCTTGAAGGTACTTACCTTCTGCACAGTTCAGTCGCCAATGGATGGGTTGCGGGGTATGGTGAGGTCATTCGCATTGATGAAGAGAACCAAGCCTGGCTAAGCGATTCTCAGACACCTTATCAACTCTCATCAGACAAGGATTCGCACTGGAACCTCACTCCAACAGGAAAGCTCTACATATCTACCTTGAACAGCTCTGAAAGCGTTAGTGTTATGTCTGGGGAAGACATCATTCAGCTGTTCGGAGATGAGGCGAAAGAGGTGTTACCAAGTCTCGATACATGGCTGGAGGTGAAGCAAGCACTAAGAGGCATCACTCTAACCAAGTTAACTAAAGGCACTGAAAGCAAAGTCGCGACGACATTCACTTACCAACACATTCTTGATGTTCCGGACTCAGCATCGTTAACTGCCACCACTGAGGTGGATTCAACCGCAGTGTTGAGTAAAACCAATAACGAAAGTGAGATTTGGAAAGAAGCCCCTAGTGGCACATGGGCACTGCCTATCATTGCTGACATGAAAGGAGTCTACGATGAACAGGCACAAGATTACCTAGTTCACCAACAAGTGACGTTAGAAGATAACTCAACTGTTTTAGATTCAGGCGGAGACAATCTAGGAACGTGGCACTTTGAGTCAGGTAAGCTATCGATAAAAGCTTCTGAAGGTTGGGAAGTAACATACTTACCGCATCGCTCTGAGGAGGGCTTGATTAGTGCGTTGGTCACGGTAAGTGTCGACAGTAATGAGCAAAGCACTATCAATTGGTTAGCACCTTTCTCTCAAGAAGAAAGTACCCTTAAAGATGATTTTCTTCAAGAAATGCCTTATGTACTCGGTGCTTGGGTTAACAGTTGGAGGGCCAGCGAGAGTAATGCAGGGTTGCCGGATATCAATACCGTTTATGGTTATACATTTACACAAAGTGGCCAAGCATCCTGGACCTGGACAAGTTATGACGAAGAAGATAACCCGTACTTCATAACGGAATACACTAGATTCCAACAATGGGCATCACCTGAAGAGCATCAATACGTACTTAAAGGTACCAGTGACATGTATGGCTTCATGAGAGAGCGAGAACGCACATGGACGGCAATCAGTACTCTAGAAAATGGACGCCACCTT
Source organism: Vibrio sp. D173a (assembly GCF_030248475.1). Classification (NCBI taxonomy): domain Bacteria; kingdom Pseudomonadati; phylum Pseudomonadota; class Gammaproteobacteria; order Vibrionales; family Vibrionaceae; genus Vibrio; species Vibrio sp. D173a. The sequence goes on along the minus strand of NZ_JAHGAH010000355.1, from coordinate 1,975 downwards.
GTTCTGGAGCAGTCAAACATGCGCCTAGGTTACACCGATGATCAAGAGAGCTTTGAGGAAGGTTACTGGATTTTCCCTCGCATCAATGTACTAAAGCCTATTGATCTCTCTACCTATGCAGAGGCTTATCAGCGAAGTAAAGATAAGGGATCTATCCTCGAGTAGATTTTCCTCTTCCCCTAGCCTCCGACGTTATTAATCTTCGGAGGCTTTTTTGACAAAAAGCAAAACTTTGTTCGAAATTTCGCCTCTCTTTTTCAAACTCGTACTTGCCTCTAAGTACCTAAAAGCGCAATCAATTATTCTGCGTCGAGGGATGATTATAAAAGGGGCTGCTAATGCCAAAGATGAGCGCAGACACACTGGTCAAGTTACTGGTGTGTTTTTTGATTCCACTCGGTGTCTTAATGATGCCGATAGATGCCATTCCAATTGACGATCTCACTCTAATTCAGCATCGCCTTCTGGCTATTTTCCTTCTTGCTGCACTACTTTGGGTTTTAGAACCAGTTCCAGTATTCGCTACTTCAATTCTTATCATCGCACTTGAATTGTTCATGATATCGAACAAAGGCTTACACCTATTTCGCAATCCACCAACGGGACATGATTTGGGTGAGTTAATTGCTTACACCGATATTTTCTCCGCCTTCTCCTCTCCCATCATTATCCTTTTCATGGGTGGCTTCGCTCTCGCTATTGCTGCCTCTAAATACGAGCTTGATAACAACCTTGCTCGTGTACTGCTCAAGCCGTTTGGCACTCAGCCTAAGTTCATCATGTTAGGCTTAATGCTAATCACCGCCGTGTTCTCGATGTTTATGTCGAACACTGCAACAACCGTTATGATGCTAGCTCTCCTTGGCCCCATCGTTGCTTCGGCACCAAAAGGAGACTTGGGGATCAAAGCGCTAGTTTTGTGTATTCCTATTGCCGCTAATACGGGGGGTATCGCAACGCCAATTGGTACCCCGCCTAACGCAATTGCCTTGCAATATTTAACCGGAGAAAACAGCATCGACTTCTTATCTTGGATGATGATGGGCTTGCCTTTTGTCTTAGTGCAACTGACGCTGGCTTGGTTCCTATTGCAAAAGCTCTTCCCTTCCAGCGAACCAGAAATGAAGCTACGCTTGGATGGTAAGTTCAAGAAGAGCTGGCGCGCGATCGTGGTTTATGTCACCTTCGCCATGACCATCCTGCTATGGATGACAACCAAAGTGCACGGCATGAATACCTATGTCGTGGCCATTATTCCGCTTGCGGTGTTCACCTTGACGGGCGTCATGGGCAAAGAAGAGCTCAAGCTTATAAACTGGGATGTGTTATGGTTGGTAGCCGGTGGTATCGCCATTGGTATTGCACTAGATAAAACCGGCTTGGCAGAAGCCCTCGCTCACGCAATAGATTATGAGTCCCTGTCTCCTTTTGCGGTCGTCGTTGCCCTGTCGATCGTGTGTTGGCTGATGGCAAACTTTATGTCTAATACTGCCACTGCGAACTTGTTGATGCCGATTGCAGCGGCGATTGGGGCTTCTATGCCGAGTCTGGTTGCTATCGGTGGCCTACAAGGTTTGTTGGTTGTGGTCGCCTTCTCGGCATCGCTCGGTATGATTTTGCCAGTCTCTACGCCACCTAACTCACTCGCTTACTCAACAGGCTTGATTGAAAGTAAAGACATGGCGAAAGTTGGACTCATCATTGGCTTGATCGGTTTGCTTCTTGTTTATGGCTCCGTACTTGTTCTTACTTAATATCAATGGGGCAACGCTAGCGATCTAGCGTTGCCCGTCAGTATTGCGGATGGCTAAATTTGGATACAACATCACAGCAATCATTAATGAAGTAACCCTCAATATAAAATACATTTACAATCAACCTGTTGAGTAGATACCCCCGTGCATGCACGGGGTACTTACTGTTACAACTCCATGCGGAGTTGACCAGAATCCTTTCCGCCCTGATGCCTAACGTA
>NZ_JAHGAH010000354.1:0-826 GCF_030248475.1 Vibrio sp. D173a | reverse complement strand
CAACCAAAGATGCTGACATCCATAATATTCGTGTGACGCATAGAGATAAGCCGTATGCGAAAGTGAGTAAACTCAATCTTTCTCTTTACTTTGAAACCGGTGATGAGTCCATCTTACCGAGAGTAACGACTGGCGATACGATTTACATTCCAGAGAAAGACAAGAACTGGTTAGACACATCAAAAGAGTCGACAGTCAGAGTACTTGGTGCAGTTAACAAACCGGGTCGCTATGTTTTCAATGACAATATGACCATTTTAGACGTATTAGCCGAAGCCGCTGGGCCAACCGAGAACGCATATTTAGAGAAGATTACTGTGGTGAACATGTCTTGTTGCCAAGGCCAAGCTCGCACCTTTGACCTGATCAAGTTCAGCAAAACAGCCATTATCTATCACTTACCGGTTCTACGTGCAGGCGATACCATTTACATTCCTGACCGCAGTGAAAGCTTTATTGAAAAAGCCCGTGTCGGCCTTGATGATATTCTACGCCTAACCACCACCATCGTATTAATTGGAGCATTATAATGACTATTTCAGCCACCCAAGCCGAGATTGAGAAGCTCTACTTAACGTCTGAGCTCAATGGCTATCGCTCTACTTGTATTACCTCTTGTCAAAGTGGTGACGGCGTCACGTCAATTGCATCCGCGTTTGCCGAGCGCTGTATGCTTGCTGGTCACTCAACTCTGTATGTAGATTTGAACCTCTTTAATCCGGCGTTTCATGACCTCGATTTGGTCGATCTTGAACAGCAAGGTCAACTCATAGAACATACTGAGTCACGCCGTCTTTTTGTAGGTGTGCCTGCGCCAAGAGAACCA
>NZ_JAHGAH010000353.1:0-2845 GCF_030248475.1 Vibrio sp. D173a | reverse complement strand
GTGTCATCCAGATTGATCTTTATAGAACCGAGCCATTCTGCTGGCCATTTATCTTCGCTCTCGAAGTCCCGCTTGGTTTTTGGAACGAGAAAACCTTTTTTCGCGGCTGTGACTACAATCGCCAGACCAACTAGACGCTCGGCGCACCACAAAAAAGCCGAGGTATTCACCTCGGCTTATCGAACTTTATCGGTAGTCTAGCTCACCGCTATAAGGTTTTAGAACAAGGAGAGCACGCGCAGTTTACGCTAGTAAATGAGCATGCTCGACGCTGTTATCAGGCCTTAGAGCAAAGAGATAGGCTGGCTATTACATCAAAGTGCCCCAAAACCCCTCCACCTCTGGGAAAGCCCATTATCAAAGGACTACAGGACACAAGGCGTGATACACTACGTGCAACTTATCGAGTGTTTAATACCTATGTCAACTAACAGCAAATCAGCAAATAACCGCTACCTAAAACTTCACCACGACACATGGGTCTATTGTCGTAGAGTACCTAAAGACCTCAAGCACCTTTACCCAAACAAAACAAATATAACCATCAGTTTAAAGACCAGTTCCGTCAAAGCTGCACGAATCAAACGTGACAAGCTCAACGGGGAACTAGCTGCACAACTGCAAGGTGCTTACAGCCCTGACAGAATGCAATTCAAGCAATATCTTGAGCAAGTAAAGCCTTATGTTGGGGCACTACAAGCCAATGATTCAGCTATTGATTTTGACGATGTACTACCACGTAATGACATTGCAAAAGCAGCCTTTAGGCAAGAGGTTTACGGAGACAACCAACACGCTTACTCATACACGCTTTTGGAGGGGCTAAATAGTTTATTAGGTCGTAGTAGTAACGCTACGCCTGACACAGTTAGCAAGCTGAGAAACGCTACTGAAAGATTCGTATTGTTCTTAAAAGTCAGAGACATACCCCTGAGAGAAATACGCAAAAAACAAGTGGTCGAGTATGTAGACTATCTAGGTCAAGAGTATGCACACGGAACAATTACAGCGCATTTAAGCCGTCTTAAATCTGTATGGGTTCACGCTTACAAGCTAGGTGAGATAGACCAAAAGATTAGCCCTTTCTGTGACCACGATTTGAGTAAGTATCGTGGTGAGGGTACACAGCAAAAGCAACTATTTAGCAAACAGCAGTTACAGAAAATACTAAGGGAATGCCCTGAAAACATTAAGAATGTTGTTAGGTTAGGTCTGTTTACAGGGGCACGTCTAAACGAAATATGTAACGCACATGAGGAGTTAATTGATGGTGTGCGGTGTATGGTCATTAAAAAGAGTAAGACCGCATCAGGCGTGAGGGTTGTCCCTCTTCCACCTCAAGTGAACGACATAACACTACCCCTTTGTATTGAAACAAAAACGACAGGTCGTGCATTCTCCCGCTTCAAAGTCGAGAGAATCACAGACGATAAAACAAGGTCTTTCCACTCTCTACGTGTTCACTACACAACAGCAGCACAACGAGCCAAAGTGGAAGAATTTGAGACAGCTACGCTTGTAGGGCACAAAGCAGGGCAAACCATGAGTTACGGCTATTACGCTAAGAGTGACGTTAAGAAGCTCTTAGAATCCGCTACGGTAATTGCTAACCAAGTTGAAAGAGAGTGGCTAGTTGATTGAGTGGTCAGGCTATGCCTAGCTCAAAAACATTCGTTTATGAACCCCCTTTAATGAACTGAGATAAACATGTACTAAAAGTAGCGTTTGACACTTTTGACCTAGGCTCATAAAATCAACCCCACTTTTGAAATTAAGTGAAGGAAAACTATTTGAGTAATAGGACTTATTTTTACTGTCGTGTCTCTACAACGGAACAGACCACAGAAAACCAAGTACAAGCCTTTAAAGACAAGGGGTATGAGGTTGAGAGTTCTTTCGTAGTTGAGGAAACAGTATCAGGCTCAGTCTGTGCAATGGAACGTAAAGGCTTTAAAGCTATGGTTGAACATAAACTCATCACAGGAGACACGCTGGTGGTCTTGAAGTTAGACCGCTTGGGACGTGACAACATAGACGTACAGCAGACTATTGAATTGCTCTTAGGGATTGGCGTTAAGGTACACAGCCTAGACCTACCAACAAGAGACCTTACGACCTCAGAGGGTAAGTTAATGTTGCGTATGTTTACTGCATTTGCTGAGTTTGAAAGAGACCGTATTAGAGAACGAACCATTGAGGGTCAAGCAAGGGCTAGAAAACAGGGAAAAGTAATTGGTCGTCCAGTTAAAGCAACCGCTGAGAAAGTAGCTAAATTACGCTCTGAAGGGCTTTCGATCTCCAAGACAGCAGAAGCATTAAACGTATCAGAATCAACCGTTAAGCGTCTATTTGCTGACGCTAAGAAGCAAGACCTAGTATGACAACAACAAAAACAATCGACGTGACTGAAATCAACTACGCATACACAGACGGAGCATGTATCACTCAAGAGAAACGAGGTGGTTGGGGCTTTGTATTGGCTAGGGGTGAGAAGCGTTTAAAGAGGTCTGGAGGTGAGTTACAGACCACCAGCAACCGCATGGAATTAACCGCAGCTATTAAGACTACAAAAGCGTTACCCAGACAATCCAGTGGTGGTCTATTCAGACAGTCAGTATGTGGTTAAGGGGATTACTGAGTGGTTAGAGAACTGGAAGCGTAACGGGTGGCGTAATGCCTCTAAGAAGCCCGTGGAGAACGCTGATTTATGGCAAGAATTAGACGTATTAAACCAAGCTCTAAACGTGTCTTGGGAATGGGTCAAGGGTCATAACGGAAACCCTCTAAATGAAGAAGCAGATAAGCTGCATATTTCGGGGCATTCCGATCAGTCATTTCCGCTGTT
>NZ_JAHGAH010000352.1:0-1107 GCF_030248475.1 Vibrio sp. D173a | reverse complement strand
TAACCTTAAAACAATAAAAGCACATACACCCCCACAAAGAAACAGGCTTATAAGTATTAAATAACCAAAAAGCACTTAACTAATAAATATTTCAGATGGAATAATAGATATTCTATCCATATAGTTAATTAAAACAGTAAACCACTGATAATTAATCATTAAGGTTTTATTTATTCACTTTAATAACTCACTAAGTCGAAATGCGACTTTTCACAACCCGAGTAAAGGTGTTAATCCAAGTCGAATTGTTATTGATAATCAGCTTCACAACAAAATTCGACTCAAACCAATTAATTGGTGACTAAGGATATAACATGACTAACTACAAACATTCTCTCATTGCGCTTGGCGTAATTTCAGCACTTACTCTGTCTCACTCAGTAACAGCAGCAGAAAATGACGTGCATGATGCCGACCCTCGCAATACGGCTTGGCGTGGTGGTATCGCTTCTGATGATAGTGGCGAGATCAAACTTGTTGCGGGCGGTGGATTCAACAACCTCTACGGAGGCGATGGTGTAGAGACTCAAACCATCATGATTGGTGAGTATTTCACGCAGTCAGAGGACTTCCGTTTTCGTTTAGCGAACTTTGACTCACGTTTTGGTGGTGTCTATGTCGATACTTATCTCACCGACACAACAGACATGTACACAGCGGGCTACATGCTGCCATTGACCGCTACCAATGGTAAAACGATGTTCTTCCCGTCGGTCAATTATTCGTACGTCGATTTTGACACTGACCAAATCGCGCAAAACATCCAAGGAACCCTTGTACCTAGCTCAATGAGTGGATATTCAACAGGTACTGGTCAAACCGCGCTTAGTAATGCCCTTATGAACATCAATGGTAGCGCAGTGAAAAACGTATTAGGTGGAGATGATGCGCATATGGCGTCGGTCAACTTATACGGCCTTCAACCATGGAACGATACTTTCTACGCCGTATTCCAAGCTTTTGGTGGTTCAAGCTATGGTGGCGTAGAGATGGAAATGGTGGATTTGATGCTCTTACAAGGTACACGAACCGAAGTTGGCGGTGCGATTTTCAACATCTACCTAGAAGCGAAATACACCAACATTAAGCTGAACGACATCAACATGC
>NZ_JAHGAH010000351.1:0-596 GCF_030248475.1 Vibrio sp. D173a | reverse complement strand
CACTGGTCAAGGTTGGCAATGCCTGCGATAGCGTTAAGGTGCTCGTTTCTGTGACCTCGACGTTAGATGCGTTGGTCCCCGTCACCACCACGTTGTAGGTGCCATTTGGCTCACCACTGATGTCCATCGCGTTGCTCGTCCAAGCCCCCCCGCTTTGCACCGTGGCATTGCTGCTCACGATAGGCGTTTCACTGCCTTGCGCTTTGATTTCTACGTTCACCGTTTGGCCTTCAAAGCGTGTTGACGTCCCAGCAATCTGCAATGAAGCCGCATTACTGCCATCCACATTGCCTACTGGCGTGATCGTCAAGATTGGCGTGATTGGCATTGAGTGGCTGCTGTCATCTGCGCCTGTGTTGCCAGACAAATCTTGGTAGTCTTTGACCACTAAGCCTACGGTCAGCCCTGACGTGACGGGCACGACAACGTCACCAGTCCAGACTTTCGCATCCGCTGTCTTAGTCAGTGTGAAGGCGGAACCACCCAGCTCTGCACTCGCGGCTTGCAGCGCTTTATCGAACTCCAGTGTGACCGTGACATTTTGCCCTTCCAACTGGTGCGTTGGATTGAAGGTCGCACTGGTCAAGGTTGGCAAT
>NZ_JAHGAH010000350.1:0-1907 GCF_030248475.1 Vibrio sp. D173a | reverse complement strand
AAATTGGGGGCCACTTCTGGGTTAGTCATTGGCGTGGCAACTCGACCAATGATCAATGGAATGTTCAACGCTAGCCAGTAAATCGACTTATTACGGTCATGCCAACGCTTAGTGGTTATCGCCAAATCTGGGATCAGAAGAATCAATAAGAAGATAGGCAGAAGAATATAAGAAAATGCTGGGAACAACTTACTGATGCCCGCACCAAAACCTAAGATTAGGATGTAGTAGATGATGTTCCACATCCAGTAAGTTTTACGACCTATACGCCCTTGGAAAGAAAACAATAACTCTTTAATCGACATCGACTTTTACCCTAACTTTGAAAGGCTATGGATTAGCCGAGTCAGCATGGTTTGAAAAGTTCATCCCCCCAGAGGAAAACATCACCAGATTTCAAACTGTAGGTCTGTACATTTAGAGCCTTCAGCTTGCCGACTCTAAATGTCTAAATGAGGCAGTTTGGACTTTAACTCGAACAATAGAGCTAGTTCACTACTTTCTGGAAGCAATCAATATCCATATCGCGCACATTCACCGTTAAGCTACGAACATGACTCGCTTGTTCCTGTAAAACAACCATCAGTGCTCTTGATAATTCGCGTTTTTGTTCTGCACTTCTACCTGCTAGCAAATCAAAGTTGATGTGAATAAAATCAACACTATCGCCCTCTTCTCCTACCAACCAATTGTGGCAACGAAGCGCACGTGATTTGACGGACGCAAGCTCAAACAAACCACTCTCCAAGGTGACTTTGTGTAGATCTTCCAGTAATCCTTGAACATTCACACGCTCATCGACTGAGTTGGAATATTCTAAAACTAAGTTTGGCATTTTGATTCCTTTCTTATTACGGCGAACTTTTAACCCACAGTAATACCAATCTAAGGCGCATTTTCCGAGGAATGGACTATCATTCTGTCTACGCGATCACCAATCGATTGCTTTTGACAAAAATAACAGAACTAATGCAACACCGACCAGATGAAGAAAGCCGAATAAGACATGACGCCAATCATGATCTGTTCACATTATTCTGTTATATTCCTACGTAGATTTTTTACATTAATAGACTATTTACATTAAAGATAAGGGAGATATTCCTATGCGTCGTCCTGTAGTGATGGGTAACTGGAAACTAAACGGTAGCAAAGCAATGGTAACTGAGCTACTAACAGGTATTAACGCTGAACTTGAAGGCGTTGAAGGTGTAGACGTAGCAGTAGCTCCACCAGCTCTTTACATCGATCTAGCTGAGCGTGTAATCGCTGAAGGCGGTAACAAAGTTATCCTAGGTGCACAAAACACTGACCTAAACAACAGCGGTGCTTTCACTGGCGACATGTCTCCAGAAATGCTGAAAGACTTCGGTGCTTCTCACATCATCATCGGTCACTCAGAGCGTCGTGAATACCACAACGAATCTGACGAGTTCATCGCGAAGAAATTCAACTTCCTAAAAGAAAACGGTCTAACGCCTGTTTTCTGTATCGGTGAATCTGAAGCTCAAAACGAAGCTGGCGAAACTGAAGCAGTATGTGCACGTCAAATCAACGCAGTTATCGACACTTACGGTGTTGAAGCTCTAAACGGCGCAATCATCGCTTACGAACCAATCTGGGCTATCGGTACTGGTAAAGCAGCAACAGCTGAAGATGCACAACGCATCCACGCTTCTATCCGCGCACTAATCGCAGCGAAAGACGAAGCAGTTGCAGCACAAGTAATCATCCAATACGGCGGTTCTGTTAAACCAGAAAACGCAGAAGCTTACTTCTCACAACCAGACATCGATGGTGCTCTAGTTGGCGGCGCTTCTCTAGACGCTAAGAGCTTCGTAGCTATCGCTAAAGCAGCGGCAGCAGCTAAAGCTTAATTTCGCTTTTTACTAGGGTGTGTTGATCTT